>JAYUSX010000149.1:0-4897 GCA_043755475.1 Actinomycetota bacterium | reverse complement strand
ATGAGAGATGAGTGCGGCACCGGCACTCATCTCTCATCGCGGGGTTGTCGGGTGCGTCAGTCGTCGTCGATCTCGGCGTACTTCTGGATGCGGGCGGGGCCGGAGGGCGAGAGCTTGAACTGCACCTCGAACGGCTCACCCTCGGGGCGTCGCAACAGGATGCGGCCGGCTGCTGCGGTGGTCGGGATCACGCGCTCGATCTCGAGCGCACCCCCACAGTCGGCACACCACCCTGCTGCTTGTGCCCGGCGGCGCTCGTAGGGCTCGTCGGGCGCGACGTTGTCGGCGAACAGATCGTCGGCCGCGGCGTCGTCCCACGATCCGAGGAGTGCGACCAGCCGTTCGGCGAACTCGTGCACCAGCGGCGCGTCGAGTGGCAGCTGCGTCGGGAACGCGCCGCGTTCGAGGATCAGCTCGAACACGTCCTGGGTGAGCCGTGCCATCGGCGCATAGGTCACGTTCGACAGCGCCACCATGCCGATGCCCCGCTCGACCGCCCACCGCATGTGCGACCCGTAGCCGGGCAGCCCGCCGGAATGCGCCACGACGCGACCCATCCGCTGGCAGTTCCTGATGCGCAGCCCGTAGCCGTAGCCGTTGACCGCGGTGCGACCGGGCAACGGCATCGTGCTCGTGAAGCGGTGCATCTCCTGCATCTCGCGTCGCGACGCCCGCGACAGCGCAGCGCCGTCGGCGCCGTCGCGTGCGGGGAACGCCTCGGCCAGGAACGTGATCCACCTCATCACGTCGTTCGCCGTGCTCCACAGTCCGCCCATCGGAGCGATCTCGCCGTCGCCGAGAGGGTCCGATCCCTCGGGGACGAACGCCTCGTCGCGCCATCGATACGGGCGCGCCCAGTCGTCGTGCTCGGGTTGCAGCCACGTCGTACGGGTCAGGCCGAGCGGCTCGATCAGCCGCTCGGTGATCAGGTCCTGCACGCGCCGCCCGGTGGCGCGCTTCACCACTCGTCCCAGCAGACCGAAGCCGAGGTTCGAGTAGTCGAACGCGCTGCCGGTGGGGCCGGAGAACACGATGCCGTCGCGCACGACGGCGTCCATGTCGTCGTCGTCGATGTCGAGGTGGCGGTCACCCCAGGGGTTGTCGGTGACGAAGCCGGCGGTCATCGTCAGGAGGTGGCGGACTCGGATGGGCGCGGCATCCTCGGTCGGGGCGCGCAGCGCGGCGAGCTCGGGTGCGAGGCGGCCGATCGGATCGTCGAGCGACAGCGCGCCTTCGTCGCGCAGCGACAGAACCACCGCGGCGGTGAACGACTTCGTCATCGACGCGATGCGGTACACGGTGTCGGCCGTCGGCATGGGCAGGTGCTCGTCGTCCCACGAGGCCCCCGTGGTCGAGACCTGACCCTGGCTGACCAAGCCCCAGCTGATCGATGGGCAGTGGTGCTCGGTGGCGAACCGCCCGACGATCTCGGTCGCAGCCTCGACGAGCTCGGGTGCGAGCTCGAACGGGGTGTGGCTCACAGCGCGCCCATGATCCCGTCGTACAACTCGTCGTAGGTGTCGGTCGCAGGGAACTGCGGGAACTGTGCCTTGATCGAGTCGGGCGCGTGGAACCAGAAGCCGGCGTGAGCGGCATCGAGCATCGCCGCGTCGTTGTACGAGTCGCCTGCGGCCACCACCCGGTAGTTGAGGCTTCGGAAGGCGTTCACCGCGTGGCGCTTCTGATCGGGCATGCGCAGGCGGTAGTCGACGATGCGGTCGCCGTGCACGACCAGTTGGTGGCACAGGATCGTCGGCATGCCGAGGTGTCGCATGAGCGGCGCCCCGAACTGCTCGAACGTGTCCGACAGGATGACCACCTGGGTGCGGGAACGGAGCCGGTCGAGGAAGTCCCTCGCACCCTCCATCGGGCCGAGGCCGTCGATCACGTCCGCGATGGTGCTCATCGTGAGGCCGTGCTCGGCCAGGATCGCCAGGCGATACTTCATCAGGACGTCGTAATCGGGCTCGTCCCGGGTGGTGCGCCGCAGCATGTCGATGCCCGTTCGCTCGGCGACAGCGATCCAGATCTCGGGCACCAACACCCCTTCCAGGTCGAGGGTCACGAGCGTCTGCTGGGGCGTCGCGTCGACGCGGGGATCTGGCGTACTCACGCTCACATCATTCCCGATCGGCCCGGTGACCGGAAACCCGACGCTCCGGACCGGCACCCTGGCCGGGGGCTCCGGACTGGTCCTGGTCCGTGGACGGCTCGGTACTGTTGTCCCATCAGGGCACACCTAGGGAGAATCGATGTCACAGAGCCAACAGCAGACCGTGCGGACGTCCACGATGATGGACGACTTCCCGCTCGTCGTCGGGTCGCTGTTCAAGCACGGCCGCCACGTGCACGCCAACAGCAAGGTCGTCACCTACACGGGTGATGGGTACGTCGAGTCGACCTTCGCCCAGGTGGCCGAGCGGGCCGATCGGTTGGCCGCTGTGCTGGCCGACCTCGGCGTGCAGCGGGGCGATCGCGTCGGCACGTTCATGTGGAACAACCAGACCCATCTCGAGGCGTACCTGGCGATCCCCTGCATGGGCGCGGTGTTGCACACGCTGAACATCCGCCTGTTCCCCGAGCAGCTCGCGTACGTGATCAACCATGCCGAAGACAAGGTGATCATCGTCGATGCCTCGATCGCGCCGCTGCTCGCCAGAGTGCGCGACCAGCTCACCACCGTCGAGCACATCATCGTGAAGGGCGTCGGCGACACCTCGGGCCTCGGCGCGGACCTGCTCGACTACGACACGCTCATCGACGCTGCGCCGACGGGCTTCGAGTACCCGGATGTCGACGAACGCTCGGGCATGGCCATGTGCTACACGAGCGGCACCACCGGCAACCCGAAGGGGGTCATGTACTCCCACCGCAGCACGTACATGCACTCGGTGATGGTGACGAGCACCGCCAACATCGCTCTCAGCGAGCACGACAAGATGCTGGTGATCGTGCCGATGTTCCATGCCAATGCGTGGGGTGTGCCGTACGCGGCCTGGATGATCGGCGCCGACCTCGTCTTCCCCCAGCAGTTCCTGCAAGCAGGTCCCTTGTCGAAGGTGATCGCCGAGACCAGGCCGACGCTCACCGGTGCGGTGCCCACGGTGCTCAACGATCTCCTGACCAACGCGGCAGACACCGACATGAGCTCGTTCCGCCTGGTGATGTGCGGTGGCTCGGCCGTTCCCCGCAGTCTGATCGACGGCTTTCAGCAGACGTTCGGCGTGCCGATCGTGCAGGGTTGGGGGATGACGGAGACGAGTCCGGTGTGCGCGATCGGGCACCCACCGAAGGACATGGCGGGGCTCTCCGAGACCGACTGGCGTGTGAAGACCGGTCGGATCATCCCCGGGGTCGAGTTGCGCATCACCGACGACAACGGCGACGTCGTTGCCTGGGACGGCGAGTCGTTGGGAGAGATCGAGGTTCGCGGTTCGTGGATCACCGGCGAGTACTACAACGTCGACGATCCCGAGAAGTTCCACGACGGGTGGTTGCGCACCGGCGACGTCGCGTCGGTCCTGCCGAACGGCTACGTGATGATCAGCGATCGTGCCAAGGACGTGATCAAGAGCGGAGGCGAGTGGGTGTCGTCGGTCGACCTCGAGAACACCTTGATGGGCCATCCCGATGTGGTGGAGGCAGCCGTGATCGGGGTGCCCGACCCTCGATGGGACGAGCGACCGATGGCGTGCGTCGTGTTGAAGGCCGATGCGACCGTGACCGCGGAGGAGCTTCGGGCGTGGCTGAGCGAGCGGACCGCCAAGTTCTGGCTGCCCGAGCGATGGAGCTTCATCACCGAAGTGCCCAAGACCAGCGTCGGCAAGTTCGACAAGAAGGTGCTCCGGGCCAGGCATCACGCCGGCGAACTCGATGTGGAGATCGTGGCCTGACCCGGCGTTCGCCTCGGCTCAGGAATTCGATCGGAGCGCCACCTCGAACTGCTCGGCTTCCCGATGCCGGAGTGCCCGGTTCACCCGCTGTCGCTCGAGCACCTGTTCCAGGGTCTTGGCCGACTGGACGATGTCGTGCTCGGCGAAGAAGCTCTGCACGTCGGCGCTCACCGCATCGCCCGTCAGCAGCTTCACCGAGTCGACCATGAAGATCATCGTGTTCTCGGGAAAGCGTTCGTTCGTGGCATCCCAGTGGCGACGGACGAATGCCCATGCCAGCGACCCGTGATCTCGATTGGCGATGCATCGACTGAGGAGGAACGGTGCGTTCTGGGTGCGCACCTCGCCGCTCATCGCCAGCTCGCACGTGCGTTGCACCAGCTCGGCGGTGGGGAAGTCGCCCATCGCATAGAGGTTGCGGAGTTGTTCCTGCGGGGTGGGGGCGTTTCGGAACGCAGACAGGAAACGCTCGTAGTCCGCTGCATCGCCGGTCGCTGCGACCACGTTGGTCGCAGCGGCGACCAACTCGGGGTGCACGCCGGTCGGCGACTCCCAGATGGAGCGGCAGCGTCGCTGCGCGTCGGGGTCTGCACCCAACACCGCGACGACGTTCACCAGCAGACCGCGGAGCTTGCCGGCGAGGTCGCTCTCGCCGTCGACCGGCTGCCATCCGAGGCGACCGAGCTCGGGTTGGGCGAGGGCGCGAACGCGCGCACGGAATGCCTCGCGAGCGTCACCTTCGACGAGTCGTCCCAACCCACGGAGAGCGACGGTCATCGACTGCCACACAGCGAGTTCGCTCTCGCCCGACAGTCCGTCGAGCAGGGCCATCATCTCGGCGGCGCCGAGGCGACCCGCCACGACCGCGTTCCACGCGTCGTCGACCAGGTTGTACCGCTCGACCACCGACATCGACCCGGCCGCTTCGCCGACGAGGCGTGCCAGAAGCATGCTGTCGTAGGCGACTCGCACGAAGCCGTGACCGCCGGCGTTGACGACCGTGG
>JAYUSX010000148.1:0-12484 GCA_043755475.1 Actinomycetota bacterium | reverse complement strand
GGGGGCATTCCGAATCCGGGGCGACCGGACGTCCTTCCGCCACGCGCGTGGCGTCTCGAGATGCTCGCCGCGACCCATCGTGTGCGCCATGCGAGCCTGTCGCCCGACCGGACCATGGTGGCGTTCGTGCTCGATGACGACTGCTCCGACGTGTGGACCGTGCCGGTGGATGGTGGAGAAGCGGTGCGTGTGACGACCGGGCGACCGCTCGCCGCCTACTGGGAAGACGGTGGCGCCAGCTGGTCACCCGATGGCACCCGCCTCGTCTTCGGACAGGGTGGAGACGTCCTCGTCGTCTCGGCGACCGGAGGCGTGCCGCACGCAGTCGCCGCCGGGTCGTCGGCCGAGTGGCTCGACGCCGACCGGCTGATCGTGGGGCTCGAGCGCGAGCGCGGCCACACGACCGCCCTCGGCGTGGTCGACGTGGACGACGCGTGGCCGTCACGGTTGGCGAGTGGGCCGGGCGACTGCTTCGGCGTCGCGGTGTCGCCCGATCGCCGACGGGTCGCGTACCTGCTGTTCCACCACGACGACCTGAACTGCACCAGCGTGCACGTGGTCGACGTCGTCGGTGCTGGTGAACGGACCCTGGTGCACGACGCGGCGACCAACGCGCGCAGCGTCACCTGGTCCCCCGATGGGTCCACGTTGGCGTACGCGAGCGAACAGCCCGGTTGGTACGAGGTGTTCCTGATCGACCTTCATGCCGAGGGTGGTGGCGAGGGCGGTGGCGCACCACGCCGTCTCACACACGCCGCGGCCGACTTCTCGGAGCTGCGCTATGTCCACGACGGCAGCGCCATCGTCGGGGTGCGCAGCCATCGTGGCGTGAGCGATCTGGTGCGCATCGAGACGTCGACTGGCGCGGTGAGCGTGCTGGCGCCGGGTGGAACGTGGTCGTCGCCCCAGCCGCTGCCGGATGGATCCGTGATCGCTGTGCACGAGGCGTTCGACCGCCCGGCCCGCCTGTGTCGCGTGATGCCCGATGGAGCCATCCGCGTGCTCGTCGATCGTGCGCCGGCGTCGGTGCGGTCGGGTCCGCATGTGGTGCCCGAGCATGTCACGTACCGGTCGACGGACGGCACGGAGGTGCACGGATGGCTCTACCGTCCGCGCGACGTTTCGTCAGGACACGGGTGCCCCGCGGTCGTGCAACCTCACGGAGGTCCCACCTCGCTCACCGGCGACGAGTGGGACGGCATGGCCCAGTACTTCGTCGACAAGGGCTATGCATGGTTCGCGATCAACTTCCGCGGCAGCACGACCTACGGCCGCGAGTTCGAGCGGGCGAACCATGGCGTGTGGGGCGTGGCCGACACCCAGGACTGCCTGGCCGCCCACGACCACTTGGCATCGCTCGACTGGGTCGATGCGACTCGCATCGCGATCTTCGGCGCCAGCTACGGGTCGTACATGGCACTTCACTCGGTGATCGACGATCCTCGACATCGCTATGCCGCTGCGGTGATGAAGTACGGCGATTGCGACATCCTCACCTCGTGGGCGCACAGCGATCTGGTCGGTCGGCTCGATCTGGAGCGGATGATGGGACACCCTCGCGTTCATCGTGAGGAGTACGTCGCCGGGTCGCCGATCCACCGAGTCGAACAGCTGCAGGTCCCCGTGCTGGTCGCCCACGGTGAGCTCGATCGGCGGGTCAGCATCCGCCAGGCCTCCGAGCTCGTCCAGGCGCTGCGCCGGTGGGATAAGCAGTACGAGTACGTCACCTACCCGACCGAGGGCCATGGTCTGTTGCGCACCGAGCCGTTCCTCGACTTCTACCGTCGACTCGAACGATTCCTCGACTGGTACCTGTTGCCCTGAACGGGGACCCCGAACGGGGACCCGATCCGAATTCTGAATCGGGGTTCAATCCTCCCTTGCGACGTGCTGACGCCGCGGCAACAATGGCCCGATCGGAGCCGGGGGGCGCCCGTGTCGACGAGCAACCGGGGAGTCGGAATGCCACAGCGCGGACGTGCCAGTGTCAGAGCCGGTGTGAAAGTCGTCGTCGGCGGGCTGCTGCTCGCGGCCATCGCGGGAACCGGCAGCGCGTCGGCATCGCCATCGGGGCCGGACGAGGGCGACCGGGTGACGCTCACGGTCGGGCTGATGCAAGATCTCGACACGCCAAACGTGACGGCGGGGTTCCTCGTCTCGTCGTACGAGGTGTGGAACCTGCAGTACGCAACACTCACCGACAAGGCGGCCGCCGACTTCGCGACGCAACCGGGCCTGGCCGAGAGCTGGGAGGTGGGCGACGGCGGACTGTCGTACACATACACGCTCCGCGAGGGACTCGAATGGAGCGACGGTCAACCGCTCACGGCCGACGACGTCGCGTTCACGATCAACACCTCTCGCGACCAGGAGTGGATCAACCACTCGTCGATCACCGCCAACCTCGATGCCACTGTGATCGACGATCGCACGGTGAAGATCACCAGCTCGGTGCCCGATCCCAAGCTGCCGATCATGGACGTATACATCTTGCCGAAGCACATCTGGGAGACAGTCGCCCAGGGCGACATCACCACGTACGACGCACTCGACGGCGTCGGCTCCGGACCGTTCACGCTGCAGGAGTGGAAGTCGGGCCAGTCGTGGACGATGGCGGCCAACCCGTCGTACTACAAGGGAGTGCCTGCGATCGACCAGGTCGTGTTCCGGGTGTTCACCAATGCCGACGCGATGGTCGCCGCGCTCCAGAAGGGCGAGATCGATGCCGCGCACCTGGTGCCCTCGTCGAGCTTCGAGTCGCTCGGCAACACCGAGGGCATCGAAGCCGTCTTCGGTCAGCAGGGTGGCTTCACCGAACTCGCGATGAACGGCATGGCGGGCGGGTTGGGCGATGGCCATCCGGCGCTGCAGGACGTCGAGGTGCGACACGCGATCCATCGAGCGATCGACAAGCAGGCGTTGTTCGACCGGGTGATCCTCGGCCTCGGCACGCCCGGCGTGAGCGTGTCGGTGTCGCCCGACCCGGTCTGGAGGCCGGCCATCCCCGAGGACGAGCAGTACACGTACGATCCGGCCGCCGCGAACGCGGCGCTCGACGCTGCCGGCTACCTCGACAGCGACGGCAACGGCATTCGCGAGATGCCCGACGGTGGTCAGGAACTGGTGTTCCGCTACGCCGAACGCTCCGAGAGCGACATCTCGGCACCTGTGCGCGAACTGATCACCGGGTTCCTCGAAGCGGTGGGCATCGGAACGACGGTCGATGTCTTCGACGACACCCAACTCACCGAGGTGATCGCCTCGGGCGAGTACGACCTGTTCGTGTGGGGGTGGACCCCGTTCGTCGATCCCGATCCGATGCTGTCGTACTTCACGTGCGCTCAGCTGACCACGGACGTCGAAGCTGTCGGGTACAACGACGCCAACTGGTGCAGCCCCGAGTACGACGAGCTCTACGCACAGCAGAACGCCGAGCTCGATCGGGCAACGCGCGTCGGCATCGTGCAGAAGATGCTGCGGCTGTTCTACGACGAGTCGACCTATGTGGTGCTCTTCGAGGACGCAGATCTCCAGGCGTACCGCACCGATCGGTTCACCGGATGGACGCGGCAGCCTGCCGAGACCGGTCCCGTCCTGTTCAGCAATTCGTCGCCGACGTACTTCCTCCTGCAACCCATCGCCGGTGGGGCAGGTGAGGACGACGGCCTCGGCACCGGTGTCGTGGTCCTGTTGGTCGCAGGAGGCGCGGCGATCCTCGGCGTGGGTGGCGCACTCATGTTCCGGTCGAGACAGAACCAGGACGAGCGCGACTGACCGACGATGCGACCGCGCTTCGTCTTCGGCAAGGTCCTCGGTGCACTCAGCACCCTGGTCTTCGTCGTCGTCGTCAACTTCTTCCTGTTCCGCATCGTCAACGACGATCCGGTCGAGAGCATGTTTCGCGGGCGCAACCTCAGCGCGGACCAGAAGGATCGGCTGCGCCAGCAGTTCAACCTCGACGGATCGAAGCTGCAGCAGTTCTGGGCGTACGCACGGGAGTTGGTGTCGGGCAACCTTGGGATCTCGCTCCAGAGCCGCCGTCCGGTGACCACCGAGATCGGCGAGGCGCTGTGGCCCACGATCGCGCTGGTCGGTACCGCGACCACGCTGTCGATGGTGGTTGGCGTGCTGATCGGCATCCGTGCCGGATGGCGTCGGCGCAGCGCGTTCGACGTGAGCTCCACGACGCTGTCGATGTTCACGTACTCGGTCCCCGACTTCTGGCTGGCGATGCTGTCGCTCGGGTTGTTCTCGGTGCAGTTGGGCATCTTCCCGACCGGAGGTCTGGAGGACGCCGGCACCACTGCCGGCGGTCTGGCGCTGCTGGCCGATCGGTTGCACCACATGGCGTTGCCGTGTCTGGTGCTCGCGATCGCGTATGTCGGCGAGTACGCCATCGTGATGCGCTCGTCGATGCTCGACACGGTGCGCGAGGACTACCTGCAGCTGGCACGGGCCAAGGGCCTGCGCGATGTCGAGGTGCGCCGTCGGCACGCGGTGCCGAACGCCGTGCTGCCGGTCGTGAGCCTCTCCGCGTTGAACTTCGGTTTCGTGCTCTCGGGTTCGATCGCGGTGGAGTCGATCTTCTCGTGGCCGGGCCTGGGACAGGCGACCCTCGAAGCGATTCGTGGACCTGACTTCCCGATGCTGCAGGGGCTGTTCCTGCTGTTCTCTGCTGCGGTGATCGCGGCCAACCTGATCGTCGACCTCCTGTACGGCTACCTCGATCCGCGAGTCGGTGGCCGATGACCGCGGTGACCCGCTCCGATGTCCTCCGCCGATTCCGGCGCGATCGCTTGGCCCTCGTCGGCTTGATCGTGTTGCTCGGCTTCGCGGCGATGGCGTTGCTCGCCCCTTGGTTGGTCGACGACAGGGCGCTGAGTGCGGTGGCGTCGCTCGACAACCCGACCTGGGCGAAGCCGAGTGGTGAGTTCTTCCTCGGCACCGACCATCTCGGCCGCAGCGTCGCCGCGCAGTTCATCGCCGGTTCGCGCGTCAGTCTGTTCGTCGGTCTGATGGCCACCATCTTCACGATCGCGATCGGGTCGGCGGTGGGCATCGTCGCCGGCTTTGCCGGCAAGTGGCTCGATGCGACCTTGATGCGCTTCACCGACTGGTTCCTGGTGATCCCGTTCCTCCCACTCGCCATCGTGTTGGCCGCCGTGCTGGGCCGAGGCATCTGGAACGTGATCTTCGTCATCTCGATCACGTCGTGGCCGTCCACCGCGCGCCTCGTTCGCGCGCAGGTGCTCACGGTGAGGGAGCGGCTCTACGTCGATCGCGCTCGCGCCCTCGGTGCGACGCAACTGCACGTGATCCGACGACACGTGCTGCCCAACGTCGCGCCGCTCATCTTGGCCAGCGCCACGCTCGCCGTGCCGATCTCCATCCTGACCGAGACCACGCTGTCGTTCCTCGGGCTCGGTGACCCGACGCAGGCCTCGTGGGGCAAGACGTTGGAGGAGGCCTTTCAGGCGGGAGCGATCAGCCGAAGCGCGTGGTGGTACTACCTGCCGGCCGGTGTCGGCATCGTGACCGTCGTGCTGGCGTTCACCCTCTTCGGGCGAGCGCTCGAGGAGATCCTCGACCCACGGTTGCGTGATCGATGAGCGCGCTCGAGCTCCGTGACCTCTCGGTGACGTATCGCACCGACGGTGGCGACGTCCCTGCCGTACGTGGGGTGAGTCTCACGATCGAGGCCGGCGACACGCTGGGTCTGGCGGGAGAGTCGGGGTGCGGCAAGAGCACGATCGCCAGTGCCGTACTGCGGCTCCTTCCGGCGAGCACCAAGGTGGACGGCCAGGTGCTCCTCGACGGAGAAGACGTGTCCGAGATGAAGCCGGGTCGGCTGCGTGCCGTTCGGTGGACCAGCGCCGCGATCGTCTTCCAGGGAGCGTTGCACTCGCTCAACCCGGTGCATCGGGTCGGCGCCCAGATCGCGGAGGCCATCCGGCTCCACGGCAGCCTCGACGGTCGGCAGGCTGCGACTCGGGTGGGAGCGTTGCTCGAGCAGGTGGGCATCCCGGCTGCCCGGGCCAGTCACTATCCGCACCAGCTGTCGGGCGGGCAGCGTCAACGCGTGCTGATCGCGCTGGCGTTGGCGTGCGAACCGAGGCTGCTGATCGCGGACGAGCCGACGACGGCGCTCGACGTGATGGTGCAAGCCCAGGTGCTCGACCTGCTGGCGTCGCTCCAACGAGATCACGGTCTGGCGATGCTGTTCATCACCCACGACCTGTCGGTGCTCACCCACGCATGCCGCCGCCTGGCGGTGATGTATGCGGGCCGCATCGTCGAGACGGGTCTCGGCGTCGACGTCTTCCGAGACCCGCAGCACCCGTACAGCCGCGCGCTCGCTGGAGCGTTTCCGACGATCGGCGACCCGTCGTCACGCCTGCGGCCGACGGGTCTGGCCGGCGACCCGCCCGATCCCTCGGCGCTGCCCTCGGGCTGTCCGTTCCATCTGCGGTGCGACGTCGCCGAGGACGAGTGTCGCACGACCGACGTGCAGCTGCGTCAGCTCCCGCAGCTCGGCCCCGACGCGGCTGCAGCGTGTGTGCATGTGGGGCAGCGATGACCTCACCGCAGACCCCACCCAGCGATTCACCGAAGGGTTCGGCCGAGGCCGCGTCGTCCGCCGCGTCGTCGGACACGCTCGTGACGGTCCGCGGTGCACACGTGCGTTTCGGCGCGACCTCGTCTCCCGTGCGAGCTGTCGATGGGGTCGACCTCGACCTCGGTCGGGGCGAGGTGCTCGCACTCGTCGGTGAGTCGGGCTGCGGCAAGACCACGCTCATCCGCTCGATGATCGGACTCGAACCGCTCGCGTCCGGGTCGATCAGCGTCGACGGTCACGAGGTCACTCGACGTGCACGCGAACTGCGAACGATGCGTCGGACGGCGCAGATGATCTTCCAGGATCCCACCGGCGCCCTCAATCCCCGGCACACCATCTATGACGCCGTCGCCGAGGGGCTGCGGATCCACAAGATCCGCGGGGATGAGATGGCCCTGGTCACCTCGGCGCTGGCGAGTGCCGGGCTGCGCCCAGCTGAGCGCTATCTCGGCCGGTATCCCCACGAGCTCTCGGGCGGTCAGCGCCAGCGTGTGCTGATCGCAGCAGCGATGGCGCTCGACCCCGTCGTGCTGCTGGCCGACGAGCCGGTCGCCAGCCTCGACGCTTCCATCCGTGGTGAGATCCTGGCCCTCATGCGCTCGTTCGTCGATGAGCGCGGCGTGAGCATCCTCGCCGTCACCCATGACCTCGGTCTGGCGTGGAACATCGCCGACCGAGTGGCGGTGATGTACCTCGGTCGCATCGTCGAGATCGGCCCCACTGAGCAGGTGCTCGCCGACCCGCAGCACCCGTACACCCGAGCACTGCTGAGCGTGGTGCCCGAGACGCGCGGTCTCGACCAGCAGATCTTGCAGGGCGAGACACCCGACCCGAGCAAGATCCCACCGGGCTGTCGGTTCCACCCACGGTGCCCGCTGGTCGCATCCGGCGAAGCGGCCCGGCTGGGCATCGAGGCTCGGTGTCGCGGCGAGGACCCGGTCCTCACCGAGCGCGCCGCAGCCCACACCGCGGCCTGCCACGCCTGACCCCAACCCCGCGATGAGAGATGAGTGCCCGTGCCGCCCCTGTCTCTCATCGCCGCACCGGCCCGACCAACCGTCATGAGAGATGAGCGCGCCAGCGGCACTCATCTCTCATCGCGGGTTGGAGGTGTCAACGGGGGAGGGTTTCGGTCCAGGTGCGCTCGGCGAACTGTTCGCCGTCGCGCGCTGCCGTCAGGGTGAGCTCGACATGGAAGGCGTCGCTGTCGCTCCGGATGTGGAGGGTCGATTCGGTGCTGCACACCGTGGTCGATCCGTCGGCGAGCGGCAGTGTGAGGTCGAAGCGCGATCGGCCGCGGGCCCAGCCGCGCGAGAGGTCGATCGTGCTGATGCCCAACGAGCCCTCGTACACGTCGTCGATCACGATGCCGTCGTGGCCTTCATAGCGACCGCCGTACCGACTGTGGACGCGGCTTTCGCGGCCGATCACATCGTGCTCGTATCGCCACTCCACGCCGTCGGCCTCCGTGTCGCTCGGTCCTGGCCCGGGACCGAACTCGTGGGTGAGCGGTGGCAACTCGTCGGCCACCGGGAGGTCGAGACACACCGAACCTCGATCGACGGTCAAGGAGAAGGGCTGTGAAGGTGGCCAGCAGTTCGGCCAGTCGGTCCCTGCGACCGCGAGACGCAGCCGGTGGCCGGGCACGAACGTCCACGTCGTCGCCTCGAACCCGATGCGTACATCGAGCCATTCGTCGGGAATCAGCGGTGACGGCTCGCGACCTTTCACCCCGAACGAGTCGGACGGCCAGCAGCCGAACTGCGTGAGGTCGAGCATCCCGCGGGTGATGAGCGTGGAGGTGCCGTCGGGCGCGACGTCGCACAACTTCACCGAGACGTGACCGACCGGCGCCGACGAGCGGACGCGCATCGACACCGCCGCGTTGCCGAGCAGCATCACCTCCTCCGAGTGGCGCCAGTCGTAGGTGATCGACGCCGCATTGTCGGAGCGTTGATCGAGCGGCTGTCCCCACGGCAGCCCTCCTGCACACGAGTTCCAGGCCCACATGCCGGTGTCACCCCGCACCTCGAGCTCGTCGAGGAGCACCTCTTCGCCTGCACCGCTCGAGAAACCGCTCGAGGAATCGCCCGAGGAATCGATGGAGGAATCGATGGAGGTGATGCGCCGTTGCATCATGCGGCATCCAGGGGCCGGCCAGACGTCGAACTCGTGCCACGTGCCGTCGTGGTGAGCGAGATCGGGCTCGGGTCGCGTGGGTCGGCGGACGAACACCTGGGCGCGATGGGCACTCGACTGCTCGCCGTCGCGCAGGTGCTCGTGGAAGAACGCCATGATCTCGCGATCGCTGTCGACGTTCGGGCCGGGCCGGGCGGTCGACGGGTCCTTGTGCACCCACGGGCCGGCCAGCAGGCGCCACGGTACGTCGAGGCGCTCGACGGTGCGGAACGTGTTGTTGCGATAGCCGTCGGCCCACCCGGCGATCAGCATCGTCGGGCAACCGATGCGACCGTAGCCCTCACCGTCGGGACCCGACCGCACCGACCCGCGGCGCCAGGTCGAGTCGTCGATCGGATGGCGCAACCACTCCAACAGCCACGGAGGGGCAACATCGATTCGCCGGTGCCACTCCGTCTCCCAGTCGTCGCCCCATCGGAGTGGCACGGGCGGCAGCGCGTTCATCGGCACCATGTAGAGCGGGTAGTCGATGAGGTCGAGTGCACGCAGCACGCCGCCGCAGTAGTGCACGTCGTCGGTGTACCGATCGTCGGTCGCATACATGGCCACGACCGCCCCGAGCTGTGGCACATCGTCGGCTGCCATGTGCAACGAGTTGAAGCCGGAGTACGAGGTGCCGAACATGCCCACTCGCCCGTTCGACCAGGGCTGGGCGGCGAGCCACTCGATCACCGTGCGCAGATCGTCACGCTCCAGATCGGTGTACTCGTCGACGAGCGTGCCGCCGGAGCTGCCGGTGCCACGGAGATCGACCCGAGCGACGGCAAACCCGCCTTCCCGCACGAAGCGCAGGTAGCTGTCGTCGTACGAGGAGGTGATGTCGTCCATTCGGTACGGCAGTGCTTCCATCAACGCCGCGAACGGACCGTCGCCATCGGGCAGGTGCAGCGTCACTGCCAGCGGGGTGCCATCGGCGGCCTCGACCGAGATCCGTTGGACGATCACGGGAGCCTCTGAATCCTGCATGAACGTTCAGAGTAGCGTGGGGATGTGGAGCGATCGCCTGGTGGTCAGGGTCAGCGCGGCGTGGCGAGGGACAGCCTTGAAACGGTGGTGGTCGGGCTGGGCGGGCTCGGCTCGGCGACGGCCTACTGGTTGGCCAAGCACGGCGTCGACGTGCTCGGGCTCGAGCAGTTCGAACTCGGCCACGCACGTGGCGCGTCGCACGACCACTCGCGAATCATCCGCCGCAGCTACCACACGCCCGGTTACGTCGAGCTGGCCGCGGGCGCCTACGACGCATGGCGCGCCGTCGAGCGCGATGCCGATGCGGAGATCATCACTCGCACCGGCGGCATCGACCTCTTCCCACCGGATGCTGCGATCGACCCGAGCACCTACACGGCGAGTCTCGCTGCCGCCGGCGTGCCCTTCGACTGGATCGATGGCGACGAGGTGAGACGGCGCTGGCCGGCGTTCGGTGCGGGCGATCTGCTCACCGACGAGGTGCAGGCGATCCAGTGCGACGACACCGGCATCGTGCCTGCCGGACGAGGCACCGCAACGATGCAGCGTCTGGCCCTGGAGCACGGTGCCGAGTTGCGACCCCACACCTCGGTCACGGGGCTCCGCCTGGTGGATGGCGAGGTCGAAGTAGCCATCGTCTGCGACGGACGTTCGGAGTTCATCCGTGCGGGGCACGTGGTCGTCACGGCCGATGCGTGGACCAACCGATTGCTCGGCCCGCTCGGGCACGAGATACCACTGGCGGTCACGCGGGAGCAGGTGAGCTACTTCCCTCGGGCCGACCTCGAACGATTCGCCATCGGTCGTCTGCCGGTGTGGATCTGGATGGACGATCCGAGCTTCTACGGCTTCCCCGTCTACGGCGCGACCGATGCGTTGAAGGGTGCCGAGGACTGCGGTGGAGCCGAGGTCGATCCCGACACGCGCACGTTCGATCCCGACCCCACGATGGAACACCGCCTCGCGGCGTTCATGGAACGCCTCATGGGTGACGGCTTCGGCGCCCCACGCTCCACGACGTGTCTGTACACGCTCACGTCGGATCGCGACTTTGTCTGCGATCGGGTGCCTGGCATCCCGCAGGTCTCGGTCGGGCTGGGCGCCGCGCACGGCTTCAAGTTCGCCTCGTGGTTCGGGCGCGAGCTCGCCGCGCTGGCCACGGGCGCGCCGGTCAGGCCTGAACTGGCGCCGTTCTCGATGGAACGCCCGTCGCTGTACGTGCCGATCTCTCGCGAGGCCTGGCTCGTCTGACGCTCTCGTCGAGGAACTGTGTTGCATGCGCGAGCCCGGCCGGGCCCGCCTCGCAGCCGATGCACGACGCCGACCGAGGCCGTGTGCGTGGCCTCGTCAGCGGCTGAGCGCCTTCTTCAGTGCTGCGGCTGCGAGCGCGTTGGCGGCAGCACCGTCGTCGACGAAATCGGCAAGGGAGAAGAAGCCGTGGAACATCCCGTTGAACCGAACGTGGCTCGTCGGCACACCGAGCGAAGCGAGTCGGGCGGCGTACGCGTCGCCTTCGTCGCGAAGCGGGTCGAACTCCGCGGTGATCACCATGGCGGGCGGACCGGCCGCGAGCGCAAGGTCGCTCGCGAGCAACGGCGACACCCGTGGATCGGTCGGCGTGCCCGGGCCCGCCCCGAGGTAGTGATCGATGAACCACCCCATCGCGTCCCTGGTGAGGAAGTAGCCGGTCGCGTTCTCGTCGTAGCTGGGTTGCGACCGGGTGAGATCGGTGACGGGGTAGACGAGCAACTGGAACGACAGCGGCACCACCCCGATGTTGGCGACGACGGCGGCCAGGTTCGCGCCTGCGGAATCGCCGCCGATCGCGAGGCGATCGGGACGACAGCCGAGCGAGGCGGCGTTCTCGTGAGCCCATCTGAGGGCGGTGACGCAGTCCTCCAACGGTGCCGGGAACGGGTGCTCGGGTGCCAGCCGGTAATCGACGCTCAGCACAGCGTGACCGCTGCCGTTGGCGAGCGCCCGGCACACGTTGTCGTGCGATTCGAGGTCGCCGATCACCCAGCCGCCCCCGTGCAGATAGACGAGCAGACCGAGGTCGGGTCGGTCGTTCGGCCGGTAGAACCGGGCGGGTACACCGCCGGCATCGAGATCCCCGATGTGGTGAACGTCCTCGACCGGAGGGCGCTGGCGTGCCTTGCGGGCGGCACGGGCTTGGTCTGGCGTCCCGGAGTCAACGGGGGGATCACCGATCGCGGCCATGAGAGCGAGCAGGGACACGGCTTGGGCATGGAGCGGCACGACGACAAGCTTGCCACCGGCGGCGGTCGACATCCGTCAGCGGCCCGCGGCTCCCATCAGCGGTAGCGTCGGGGACGTGGCCGACGCACACCTGTACGCGCCCGATCTGGATCGGCTCGAGACTGCACTGATCGAGGCGATCGAAGCCATCGGCCGCGACGCTGCCAATCACGGTGCGACCGACATTGGCGGCGCATCTCGACGACGGCCGGCCGACCCGGTTCGCGACGGCTCGCGACTCACGGTCGCGCACGCCGATGTGCTGTTCGAGGCGCAGTTGCAGAGCCGCCATCTCGATCATGCGGCGAGGTGGCTGCGCGGCAAGGGGTTGGGCTACTACACCATCGGTTCGGCCGGCCATGAGGGGAACGCGGCAGTGGCTGCGGCGCTGCGACCCACCGATCCGGCGCTGCTGCACTACCGCTCCGGCGGCTTCTACCTCGC
>JAYUSX010000147.1:0-4907 GCA_043755475.1 Actinomycetota bacterium | reverse complement strand
GCTCGGTGATGCCGGCCAGGTATCCGAACAGGACCATCGGCTCGCGGAACTGGTCACGTTCCGTGTACGGCCCCCGCAACGCCGGCTCGCGACCGTCGTGCACTGCGCCGAGCACGTGGTCGTACGCCATGATCCTCGAGAAGCCGAGTGCTTCGACACCCTGGGCCCATGCCCGTACCGCGCCGGCGTCGGCACCGATCTCGGTGGTGGGGAACACCGCTGTGAGCTGCATCGGCTTACGATGTCAGGTCGCGTGCCTCACCCTAGGGTCGGGGGGCGACCTCGCTGAGATAGGCGACGATCTCGTCGATCGTGGTGCGCAACGGATCGTCGGCGGCGATTCGTTCCTTCGTGACAGGTCCCGGTGAAGCACCAGGAACCTCTCCCGCACGCGACGCGAACAGCGGGCGGCGCGGTGCGAACACATCGTCGCGCAGCCGCTCGACGACGTCGATCCGCATCTCGATCGTCGGCACGTCGATCGGCCCGAGCCCTGGCGCCACCTCTGTCTGCGCCACGGCGGGAGCCGATGCGGCAGGGGGCGACCAGTCGGCGCCGGGTGACCACCAGTGCGCCACGCGATCGTCGACGACGGCACACCATCCGTCGTGCCGCACGAGCATCCGCGCGCCGGTGGCACGAGCCAGCTGCTCGAGGTCGCTGCGGGCCGCCAGCCGCACCCGGGCGATCGTCGGTGGCAGCTCCAGATCGGCGACCACGGTCACCGGCACCGGATCGTGTCGACCGCCGGCCGCTCTGCCACGCCGACGCTCGCCGCTCGGCCATGCCGTTGCCGACGCGGCGACGAGTACCAGCAGGGCCACGATCAGCCAACGTCGGGCTTCGCGAGGCACGCCACCGACCTCCGTGGCCTCGACGACGATGTCGCGCACGGGCGACGAGGTGACCACCGCTCGGCCGGCGAGCGACTCCGTCACTTCGGTCGTGTCGACGAAGTCGGCGACGATGTCGTCGAAGCGAAACAGCATCTCGGTGGTCGACGTCGTGACCGCTGGGTCGTCGGTCACGGGTTCGACGATCCCCTGCACGCGGATCTCGACCGTGGTGAGGGGAATGCCGGTTGCATCGTTCACCCCGGTCAGCAGCGTCCGCAACTGCGCAAGATCGAGCGTGCCGAGCAGATCGACGCCGCCGGCGACGACGGGCGTGAGCGGCGCGAGCATCACGGTCGTCGCCCATCCCGAGGCCGACGCCACCGTGGCACGCAGGCGTGCGTTCGCCTCGAGGTCGGGATCACCGTCATAGGTGAACGCGACGTTGATTCGATCGACGAGCCGGAGGAACACCGTGTCGCCGGTGCGCACCACGCCGTCCGGATACGTGTCGTTCGTGGGCACCTCGGCCGCGTACGACAGGGTCCCCACATGCAGGGCAGCGGGAGGAGGTGACACGACGGTCGGCGGCACCACGTACGCCGCGACCAGCCCACCAGCTACCGAGAGGTTCAGCACCAACAACAGTCCGTGCCACCAACGCCACCGTCCCGACGAGTCGTTGCGAGGCCAGACGAGGGGTGTCCCGACGAGGTGTGCCACGTCGACGTGAGGGTCGCCGTGCTCCACGCCACGACCACCGTTCATCCCTCCACGGCCGATCGCTGGGTCGTCGATGCCGGCTGCACGAGCGCGACGCCCGGAACCGCCCCCAAGCGCCACGAGCGACAGCAGTCCGATCAACAGGCCCGCGATGCACGCCATCGCCAGCGGCGAGCCGATCCAACGACCTACCTTCGGCACATGGAGCACCTCGCGACCGATGATGTCGTCGGCGCCCGGCGTCGCGGTGTCGATCGACTCGTTGTTGTCGCCCTTCAGGTCGAAGGCACGAGCATCGCCGCCGACGATCCGGTGGAGCACAAGTTCCTGGCTGTCTGGTTCGCGATACGCAACCACGTCGCCTGTGCGGTAGCGCTCGGCCCGTGTGACGACCACCAGATCGCCGGCCCGGTAGCCCGGCTGCATGCTGACGCCGTTGGTGACCACCGAGGCGGCGCGGTCGGTCGCGAAGCCGATGGCGGTGAGCACCACCAGGCACAGCAACAGTGCACCGACGAAGCGCCGGACGACGCCCACCGTGCGGCCGATCAGTTGTCGACTCGGAACAGCACCGCTTCAACCGCAGTCGCCAGGGTCTTCGCTCCGGTCGGTGTGCACGAGGAGAACAGCGAGGCGTTGATCACGGTGCAGGTGTACGCGACACCGATCGGACCGCTGCCATCGCGGAACTCGATCTCGAGGACGCGGTTCTCGACGTTGCCGGTGAACGTGACACCCACATCGTCGATCTGGTTCCCGGTGCCGATGTTGTAATCGACGTCGACGATCACCGCGCCGGAGACCGCGACGGTGATCGTGCCGCCGATGAAGTTGTCGGTGGACGTGTCGCTGAGGCCGCCGGCGGTGAACGCGCTGCCCGTGACGGCAACAGCACCCGCCAGGGCGGCGGCGCCGATGATGATCTTGTTGCGCTTGGTGATGTTCATCCGTGTGGTCACTCCTGCGACGCCCGCTTCATGTCCGCGAACCAGGTGAGGGAGCCGCCGAACGGCTCGATCACGTCAAGATCGTCCGGGGTGTGTACCGACGCGCCCGCAACTCGAGCACAAACAGTGACGGTTTCCCGCCGCTCACGGCAGCGCTCCCCGTTCGGCGCTTCGAATGCGGTCGCGACCGGAGCGGGCACAGATGCGATGCGAAGATGGTGCCGATGGGCATCGAGATCGAACGGAAGTTCCTGGTAGTAGGGGATGCGTGGCGAGAGGGAGCCACGCGGAGTCGGATCCGCCAGGCCTATCTGGTGCGCGGACCCGGCCGGTCGGTGCGGATCCGCGACGAGGACGGCCGGATCACGTTGACGATCAAGGGGCCCGGCAGCGGACCGCACGGGATGGCCCGAGACGAGTTCGAGTACCAGGTGCCGGCCGGTGATGCCGACGGCATCTTCGCGCTCTGCGAACGGGGCACGATCGACAAGACGCGGCACCGGGTGCTCGTCGCGGGACGCACCTGGGAGGTGGACGAGTTCCACGGAGCGCTCGCACCGCTGGTGGTGGCCGAGGTGGAGATCGATGACATCGCCGCAGAGGTCGAGTTGCCCGAGTGGGCCGGCCAGGAAGTGACGGGAGATCCCGCGTTCAGCAACGGTGCGCTCAGCCTGCGGGCGTGACGTCGCTGACGGTCACGTTCAGGTCTCGCTCAGGTGAGGGTCAGGTGAGATTCTTGGCCAGCCGCAGTCCGGCGAGCTGGTCGGGTGCGGCGAGCGCCTTCATCGCGACGTCGAAGTCGGGGAGCTCGTACACCTCGCCATCGTCGGTGATCATCACGAAACGGTCGAACTTCTCGAGGAAGGTTCGGTCGTGGCTCACCGCGATGACGGTCCCCTCGAAGCCGTCGAGCGCCTGCTCCAAGGCCTCGGACGACTCCACGTCGAGGTTGTCGGTCGGCTCGTCGAGCAACAACACGTTGTGCCCCTCGAGCTCGAGGCACAAGATCTCCATCCGCGCCTTCTGACCGCCGGACAGCGTCTGGAACTCCTGTCGGGCGTTGAGGCGCAGACCGTACCTGGCGAGGGCCTTCATCGACTTCTCGTCGTCGAAGACGCGATCGCGCACGATCTCGACGCATTGGCGACCCTGGAAGTCGGGGCGATCGTTGATCTGGTTGAACATGCCGATCGAGGTGCGCGGCCCGAACGTGATCTCGCCGTGGTCGAGTGACGACGTACCCGCCAACGCCGACAACAGGTGCGTCTTGCCCGTGCCGTTCGGACCGATCAGCCCGAGGCGCTCGCCGTGGTGCACCTCGTCGGAGAACGGCAAGAACAGGTCTCCGATCGACACGTCGACGAGCTTGGCGACGCGCCGAGCGGCATCGGCACCGCGCAGGCGCACGTGGATCTGCTGATTGGGAACCGGAGGCGGCGGCGGACCGATCGCCACGAACTTCTCCCACCTGGTCTCGGCGGCATTTGCCTTCGTGGCGTTCTTGAAGTTCTGCGCCGCTCGCTGCTTCATGATCTTCATGTGGTGGAACAGACGCCGCTCCTCGTCGTTCCATCGTTTCAGGTCGTCGCCCATCAACTCCTGACGCCGCTCGCGTGCGGCAGGAAACGAGGTGTACGAGCCACCGTGCACCCAGCACCCCGAGCCTTCGATCACGACGATCTTGGTGGCGACCCGCTCCAAGATGGTGCGATCGTGACTCACCATGAGGATCGTCGATCGGCATGCCTTGATCTGGTCCTCCAACCAACCGCGGGTGGGGATGTCGAGGTAGTTGTCGGGCTCGTCGAGCAAAAGCACGTCGGCGCCGGAGGTGAGCAGCAGATCGAGCACCATCCGCTTGCGCTCGCCGCCGGACAGCTCACCGACCAATCGGGTGGAGAAGTCGTCGATCGGCGTCTTCACGCTCCGCTGTGCCGCGGCAGCCCACTTCGCCTCCAGCTCGTACCCACCGTGGTCGCCCCAGTCGGCAAGCGCCTCCGCGTACCCCATTCCGTCGTCCGTGCCGTCGGCGAGCGCACGTTCTGCAGCGACGAGCGCCTTGCCGCTGGTGCGCAGGAGCGGTGAGGCCACCTCGAGCAGCATCTCGCGCAACGTGTCGGTCGGCCGCGACATCCCGACGTCCTGAGTCATCGTGAGCATCGAGCCGCCGACAGCGAAGTCCCCCTCGTCGGCCTCGAGCACGCCGCCGAGAATTCGCAGGATCGTGCTCTTGCCTACCCCGTTGGCGCCGACGATCGCGGCGTGCTCGCCCGGCGCCACGCCGAAGCTGACATCGAAGAACAACTGATCGGCGCCCGGAGGAGCGTAGGCAAGTTCGGAGACCACGATGCTGCTCACGACCGTCGAGTCTGGCGGCTCCGGATGCGATCTGCACGGGCTGTGT
>JAYUSX010000146.1:0-1944 GCA_043755475.1 Actinomycetota bacterium | reverse complement strand
CCGGCGGCCACACCTTCGGCAAGACTCACGGTGCGGCGAATGCCGACGACTTCGTCGGACCCGAACCGGAGGGAGCCAGCCTCGAGGAGCAGGGACTCGGCTGGAAGAACAGCTTCGGGAGCGGCACGGGGGTCGACACGATCACCAGCGGGTTGGAGGGCGCCTGGACCGAGAACCCGATCGTGTGGGACAACAACTACTTCGAAAACCTGTTCGCGTACGACTGGGAACAGACGACGAGCCCCGCGGGAGCGATTCAGTGGACCCCCAAGAACCCCGAGGCGCACGGCACCGTGCCCGACGCGCACGATCCGTCGAGGCGGCACGCGCCCATGATGGCCACGACCGACCTCGCGATGATCGTCGACCCTGTCTACAAGGAGATCTCGCGGCGCTTCTTCGAGCATCCCGACCAGTTCGCCGATGCCTTCGCTCGTGCGTGGTACAAGCTGACGCATCGTGACATGGGCCCCGTCGCCCGCTACCTCGGCCCGCTGGTCCCCGCCGAGACAATGATCTGGCAGGATCCGGTGCTGGTCGTGGCGAACGAGTCGATCGACGACGCCGACGTGGTCGCGCTCAAGGGCACGATTCTCGGATCCGGTCTGTCGGTCTCCCAGTTGGTCTCGACCGCCTGGGCCGCTGCGTCCACCTATCGCGACACCGACAAGCGCGGTGGTGCAAACGGGGCGCGGATCGCGTTGGCGCCGCAGCGTGAGTGGGATGTGAACGTGGCGTCCGGCGTGTCGCAGGTCGTTGCGGTGCTGCAGGGCATTCAGCAGGACTTCAACGCAGCCCAGTCGGGTGGCAAGCGGGTCTCGCTCGCTGATCTGATCGTGCTGGGCGGCTGCACAGCCGTGGAGTCGGCGGCGACGCAAGCCGGGCATGACGTGCGAGTGCCGTTCAGGCCAGGCCGAGGTGATGCGACGCAGGAGCAAACCGACGTCGAGTCGTTCGCCGTGCTCGAGCCGACCTCGGACGGGTTCCGCAACTACCTCCAGAAGGGGCGCCCGCTCCCGGCAGAGCACCTCCTGGTGGACAAGGCGTTCATGCTCACGCTGTCGGCTCCGGAGATGGCTGCCCTCGTCGGAGGACTTCGCGTCCTGGAGGCCAACGCTGGCCGGTCGGCCCACGGCGTCTTCACCAGTCGGCCTGGAACGCTGAGCAACGACTTCTTCGTGAACCTGCTCGACATGGGCACCGTGTGGGCGAAGTCACCCATCGCCGACGACGTGTTCGAAGGTCGTGATCGTTCGTCGGGTGAGCTCAAGTGGACCGGCACCGGCGTCGATCTGGTCTTCGGTTCGAACTCGCAGCTGCGGGCGCTCGCCGAGGTGTATGCCAGCGATGATGCACAGCAGAAGTTCGTCGACGACTTCGTGGCCGCATGGACGAAGGTGATGAACCTCGATCGGTTCGACATCGCCTGATCCGTTATCACTTGATCCGTCATCGCCGGACGGGACGAAGCGGATAGGTTCCCCCGGGTGATCGACCTCGAGCCGTACGTGCCGAGGCTGGGTCGATCATCACAACGACGATTCACCTCCGTTCCGGCTGCACTCGTGTTCGCCGACGTGTCGGGCTACACCCGGCTGACGGAGCGACTGTCGGTGCTCGGTCGTGTCGGAGCGGAGGCGATCTCCGGGGTGGTGAACGAGTGCTTCGCGCGGCTGATCCGCGAGGTGCATGCAGTCGGCGGCGAGGTGCTGCGTTTCGGCGGCGACGCGCTGTTCATCGCGATCACGGGGCCCGATCGGGTACACCGGGCTGCGCTGGCAGCAGCCCGGATGCAACGCGCGATACGCACGCTCGAATCGATCGACGTTCCGGGCGGCCGGGTCCGGCTGAAGATGTCGGTCGGACTGGAAGCAGGGGAGCTGTGGCTGCGGCGGTGTGAAGGCAGCTGGACCGAGATCGTGCCCGTCGGTCCGACGGTCGCTC
>JAYUSX010000145.1:0-12520 GCA_043755475.1 Actinomycetota bacterium | reverse complement strand
TCGAACTGACCACGATGCTCGGACGCGATGTTCAGACGCAGGCGGGCGATGCGCTCGGCCACCTCTGCCGACGAGTCGTGCACCTCGGCGTTCATGATGCCGGCAAGAATCAAGTCGGGTCGCTCGCCGAGCGTGATGCCATCGACGTCGTAACGCGAAAACAGCACCGAGCCTCGGTGCCGGAGGTATTCCTCGACGAGCGCGTCGATCTCGGGCGAGATCGACCGGAGCTGATCGAGCGATGTCGGTTGGCGACCCGATGCCTCGACGAGAACGCGGATCTCGCGCAGCGCGTGCATCGGCGCACTCGTGGACGGTGAAGCGCCTTCCAACAACGACAGAGCCTCAGAGGCAGGCAACCCCCACTCGATCGCGCGGTGCAGATACTGGCCGAGCGGTCCGAGGTCGTGGCCATGCAACCAGAAGTGATGCTCGAAGTTGACGAGACAGTGTTCGATGCACCGGTGCACGTGGGCGAGCAACGTTGCATCGTCGAGCGTGGACAGGTCAACGTCCTGCAGAGCGAGGTTCGCGGCAACGATGACGGCCTTGCCACCGTGGTGCCAGTCGTGGATCACCTGGTTCCATGGCTGCTCGGCGATCACCTTGCCCGCGGTCTTGTTGCGGCGGCGCATTTCGGGATGAAGCCGCATCGCCAGCTTGAGCACGGCGGCGGGAGGAAGCTTGGTGGAGGGCTTGTCGGGACGCAGCAGAGGCCGCAGCCGCACGTAGAACTGACCGTTGACGAACCGCACGTCGAGCGTCTCGAGCGGAGTGCCGAACTCGGCAAACGAGCGGCGCATCCCGGCCGGCATCGAGACCGAGGCGATGTGCTGGATGATCGGCGTGGCTCCCGCAGGCATGTGCGACCGATCGCGTGCCCATTGGCCCGGGCCTGGTGGATCCCAAACGAACTCCATCACACCTCCTCGGTCGTGGAGCGCCTCTCGCGCGCCCCGGTGACGTCGCAACCCTACGCGGTGTGACGAGCAACCTTTCACGTGATCGGCGGTGAAGCCCCTCGGTGATGATCTCAGAGGTGCAGGACGTACGCGATGCCTTCGACATCGCCCCACGTCTCGTCGTGCTCTGGTGTGCGCACGAAGCCGAGTCGGGTGTACATGCGCCGAGCCGCCTCCATCACCGGGATCGTGTGGATGCGGATCCGGCGTCGGCCCAAGCGCCGCGCTTCGTCGATGCACCATTGCACCATCGCCTGTCCGACGCCGACGCCGTGCACCGCTGGATCGACGCCGAAGTAACGGAAGCTGGCAGCCTCGGGATCATCGAATTCGTGATGATGCGTCCCGGGACCCGGCACGAACGTGAGGCACCCGACGATTCGTCCATCGAGCACGGCGACGATCACGTCGACGGCCCCGGCCGGCTCGAGGCGGGCACCGACGTCGCCGATGTAGCGGTCGTACTCGTCGTCGGCCGGATAGTCGGGCAACGACCGGTAGGCCGCCTGGACGAGTGCTCCCGTTCGTTCCAGGTCGTCGTCGTGCGCAATACGTCGGATCTCCATCGATCGACAACCTACGCTTCGCCGATGGACGACACGCAAGAGACCCAGCATCGCATCGCGACGGTCGAGCAGTTGCGCCAGCACTACCGGCAGCCGTCGTCGCTGACGGCGAACAAGGAGCGGGCCACGATCGACGCCGCGTCGCGGCAGTTTCTCGAACGCTGCCGCTTTGCCGTCGTTGGCACCTTCGACCCGGACGGCAATGCCGACACGTCGCCGCGCGGCGGCCCGAGCGGCTGGATCCGGGTGCTCGACGACACGCGCCTCGCGATGGCGGACCTCGGTGGCAACAACCGCCTCGACTCCCTGCAGAACGTGGTGGCGACCGGCCGGATCGCGATCATGTTCGTGGTGCCTGGCCAGAGCGAAACCGTCCGCGTCAACGGCGCCGCATACGTGAGCGTCGACCCCGATCTCCTGGCCGCGTTCGTTCTTCCCAAGGTTCCGAAATCGGCGATCGTGGTCGAGCTCGACACGACCTACGTGCACTGTGCGAAGGCGTTCATGCGTGGTGGTGTGTGGGACCCGGACGCGTGGGCCGAGCTCGCCGGCACGCCCGACGGCGCAACGATCCTCAGCTGCCAGGCGGTTGCCGAGGTCACGCCCGAGCAGGTCCGAGGGATGCTTCAGGACACCTACACGTCGGATCTCGCCGCCGAACGCTGACCACCGCCATCGAGTGAGGGTGTTCGCCGGATGGCCGGCCCGGCGCCGCTGCCGACGCGATCAGCTCATCTTCGCCTGAAGGCGTCCGTCGAGGGCATCGAGGAAGTCCTCGGTGCTCAGATAGGGCGCGTCCTTGCTGATCAGCAAGGAGAGATCCTTGGTCATCTCGCCCTGCTCGACAGCCTCGACGCAGACCGTCTCGAGAGCCTGTGCAAATGCAACGACATCTGGCGTGCCGTCCATCTGACCGCGGTAGGTGAGACCCTGGGTCCACGCGTAGATCGATGCGATCGGGTTGGTGGAGGTCTTGTTGCCCTTCTGGTGCTCGCGATAGTGGCGCGTGACCGTGCCGTGAGCGGCCTCTGCCTCGACGGTCTTGCCGTCCGGGGTCATGAGCACGCTGGTCATCAGGCCGAGCGAGCCATAGCCCTGGGCCACGGTGTCGCTCTGGACGTCGCCGTCGTAGTTCTTGCAGGCCCACACGTAGCCGCCCTCCCACTTCATCGCACATGCCACCATGTCGTCGATGAGGCGGTGTTCGTAGGTGAGACCTGCGGCGTCCATCTCGGTCTTGAACTCGTTCTGGTACACGTCTTCGAAGATGTCCTTGAACGAGCCGTCGTAGGCCTTCAGGATCGTGTTCTTCGTGCTCATGTACACCGGCATGTTGCGGTTGAGGCCGTAGCGCAACGACGCCCGAGCGAAGTCGCGGATCGAGTCGTTGTAGTTGTACATGCCCATCACGACGCCACCGTCGTCGCCGTAGTCGGCGATCTTCATCTCGACGGGCTGACTGCCGTCGGCAGGGGTGTAGGTCATGGTGACCGTGCCGGCGCCGGGCACCTTGAAGTCGGTTGCCTTGTACTGGTCGCCGTGAGCGTGACGTCCGATGACGATCGGCTTGGTCCAGCCCGGCACGAGCCGCGGGATGTTGGAGATCACGATCGGCTCGCGGAAGATCACGCCGCCGAGGATGTTGCGGATGGTGCCGTTGGGGCTCTTCCACATCTTCTTCAGGCCGAATTCCTCGACGCGGGCCTCGTCAGGGGTGATCGTCGCGCACTTCACCGCCACACCGTGGCGCTTGGTGGCGTTTGCCGAATCGATGGTGACCTGGTCGTCGGTGGCGTCGCGGTGCTCGATGCCGAGGTCGTAGTAGTCGAGCTCGATGTCGAGGTACGGCAGGATCAGCTTGTCCTTGATGAACTGCCAGATGATCCGTGTCATCTCGTCGCCGTCCATCTCGACGACGGGGTTCTTCACCTTGATCTTTTCACCGTTGATCCTGGTCATCTGCGGCACCCTTCTCCGGCGATCGAGCCAACGCGACCGCACTTGTATGTGACTTGTACAGGCTAGCTGGTGGACCCGACGACGAGTGCACAGCCACGTGAATGTGCCGCGGAGCGAGCGTCGCTCGGCTGCGACCGCCGATGTCCTTGGGGATAGCTTTCGACCATGGCTGCACCCGAGCTCGAGCTCCTCTTCACACTCACCGCCGAGACCACCCTCACCGGCATGATCGCCAACGGCCCGATGGGCACCAGGGTGATCGTCGACGCCAGCACCGGGTCGTTCGAGGGCCCGAAGATGCGCGGCACCGTGAGCGGGCCAGGTGGCGACTGGGTGACCGTCCGCACCGACGGTTCGATGCAACTCGACGTGCGGATCCTGCTGAAGACCGACGACGGCGCCGACATCTACTGCGAGTACAAGGGCATCGGCCTCGACGGCGCGACGAAGATCACCACCGCCCCCATGTTCCAGACCGCACACGAGAACTACACGTGGTTGAACAGCGTGGTGGCGGTCGCCCGCGGCACCAGCGGCGGCGGCAAGGTCACCTACGAGGTGTACGAGGTCAAGTGACCGAACTTGCCTCGGCACACCACGCGACGAGTGCGTTCACCGCAGCTGAGCGTGCCTACATCGAGTCGCAACGCATCGCGCGCATCGCCACCGCATCGCCCACCGGTCGACCCGATGTCGCCGCGGTTCGCTTCCAGCTGCGCGGCGATGCGATCGACATCGGCGGACGGGTGAACCCTGCCACCTACAAATGGCACAACGTGATCCGGAACGGTCGAGCATCGATCACCATCGACGACGTCGCCTCCGAGGACCCGTGGGTCGTGCGCGGCATCAAGATCTACGGCCGTGCCGAGACCGTCGAGCGTGAAGGAACGACCGGCCGCATCCTCGTGCACCCGGAGATCATCTGGAGCTGGAACATCAACGAGGGGGCCCCGACCTACTTCGCCGACATGATCGAGAAGCGGGCCGTCACCCCCTGACCCCGCGATGAGAGATGAGTGCCTCTGCTGCACCCATCTCTCATCGCTGGCGATGGGGAGGGCTTCGGTACGATGCCCGGATGCACATCGGCGCCGACCGCTCAGCGACCGTGACCGTCGAGCCACTCACCGGATCGATCGGCGCCATCGTCCACGGGGTCGACATGTCGGGCGATCTCTCCGACGAGATGATCGCCGAGGTGCGCGCCGCTCTCGTCGGGTATCGGGTGATCTTCTTCCGCGACCAGGAGGTCACGCCGACGCAGCAGGTCGCATTCGCCCGGCGCTTCGGTTCGCTCACCCCGGCTCACCCGTTGCTCGGCGGACTCGACGACGAACATCCCGAGGTGCTGGTGCTCGACAGCAGCGACTACCCACTCGGGGTGGGCTCCCGGGGCAGCGGTACCAGCTACAACGACCGCTGGCACACCGACGTCACCTTCAGCGAGCGACCACCGACGGCCACGATCCTCGTTGCGAAGCAGTTGCCCGCCCGCGGCGGCGACACGCTGTGGTGCGACCTCATCGGAGCGTACGAGGCGCTCAGCGATCCGATCCGAGGTCTGCTCGACCAGCTGATCGCAATCCACGACGCCTCCGCGACGTTCAGCCGGTTCCGCGACGACGACCCGTCGGGCGATCAGAACAAACGGCTGGCGTCGCTGAAGTCCGTGCGCCACCCCGTGGTGCGCGTGCACCCCGAGACCGGCGAGCGCGGTCTGTTCGTGAACGACACGTTCACGCGAGAGATCGAAGGCCTGCGGCCGAACGAGAGCCAGGCGCTGCTGACGATGGTGAACCAGCACGCGGTGCAACCCGAACGCGTGGTGCGCTGGCGATGGCAGCCGGGCGATGTGGCGTTCTGGGACAACCGCTCCACCGCCCACTACGCCACCGCCGACTACACCGATCGTCGCGTCATGCACCGCGTCACCATCGCCGGCGAGCGCCCCCTCGGCGTCCACGGCCCCATCGACTGACCCCCTGCGTTTGGTCACTTTCGCGTCACATGCACGCGTTCGCGCACAAACGCAACCCCACCGCCGATGCGTTTGGTCGCTTTCGCGTCGCATGCGTGCGTTCGCGCACAAACGCAGCCCCCGGCACGTTTGGTCGCTCTCGCGTCACATCCACGCGTTCGCGCACAAACGCAACCTCGCCGCCGGTGCGTTTGGTCACCTCCGCGTCATATCCACGCGTTCGCGCACAAACGCGCCATCACCTCGGTGGATTTGTTCGCTCTCGCGTCAAGTGAGCAATCGCTAGAGGGGGTTGGGCCACGCTCGGTCTTCGGTGGACTCGCCGCTCGCTTGAATGGCCTTGCGCTGGGCGGCGAGTTCGTCGGCGAGGTGCTCGATGTTCTCGGGGATGGCCGCGGCCAGGTGTTCCTTCAGGTACTTGGCCAGGCTGGGGCTGCGCCCCTGGGTGCTGACCGAGACGATCACCGGGCCACGCCGCTCGACCGCAGGCAGGATGAAGCTGCAGCGATCGGGGTCGTCGACCGCGTTGCAGAACAGACCGCGGGCCTCGCACTCGCCGAAGATCTGCTGCTGCACCACCGGGTCGTTCGTGGCCGCGACCACCAGCCAGGCCCCGTCGAGATCGGCGGGCTCGTAGCGACGCTGCACGAGCGTGACGCCGTCGAGCGATTCGAAGCCGTCGGCGAAGTCGGGCGACACCACGGTGATCGACGCGCCAGAGGCGACCAGCCCTTCGGTCTTGCGCAACGCGATCACTCCTCCGCCCACCACCAGCACGGGCCGACCTGCGAGGCGGACCACGATGGGGTAGCCGTCGTCGATGCGTCGTGCCTTGGCGAGCTCGGACGGGTCAGCCATCGCTGGGAAGCGTATGCGCCGCCACGAGCATCGCCGCATCCTGCGCGAAGGTGGCGACCGCGCCGATCACCAGCACCGCAGGCGACTCGACATCAGCGTCTGCCAACTGCTCGAGCCGGCCGCTCCAGATGCGCTGGCGCGGCGTGGTGGCATGCATCACCACCGCGGCCGGCGTGCTCGCGCTGAGGCCGGACTCGATCAGCTTGGCCGCGATCACGCCTCGTCGCTCGACGCCCATCAGCACCACGAGCGTGCCTCCCAGACGCCCGACCGCCGACCAGTCGACCGGGTCGCTGTCGGTGGCCTCGTGGCCGGTGACGATGGTGACCGCTCGGGCCACCTGGCGATGGGTGACCGGGATGCCGGCTGCGGCCGGAGCGGCCAACGACGAACTGATGCCAGGCACGATCTGGCACTCGATGCCCGCTTCGGCCAGCACCTCCACCTCCTCGCCGCCACGGCCGAACAGGAACGGGTCGCCACCCTTCAGGCGCACGACCCGCCGGCCGGACCGGGCGTGCAAGACCAACAGTTCGTTCAACACTCCCTGGGTGTGGCTCCCGCCGGGTCGCTTGCCGACGTCGATGAGGTCGGCGTCCGGTCTGGCGAGCGCGAGGATCTCGGGCGACACCAGCCGGTCATGCAACACCACGTCGGCCTCACCGATCAGGCGCGCGGCCTTCAACGTGAGCAGCTCCGGATCGCCCGGACCCGCACCGACCAACGAAACCAGGGGCTCGCTCATGCGGGTACCCCCTCCAACGCCGCGATCATGCCCGCTCCCACCGTGCCGTTGCTGACCTGGTCGATCACGATGAAGCTGCCCATGGTGCGGTTCGTTGCATATGCATCGATTGGCAACGGGAGCGAGGTGATGAACGTGACCGTGCCGATCTCGTTGAGACCCAGTTCGTCGATCCCGATCTCCGAGGTGAGTGTCGCGATGTCGAGGCGGTCGTGCAACTGCGTGGCCACGGCCTTCACCGTACGCGTTCCGTGCTTCAGCAGCACATGGCTGCCCGCACGAAGTGGCTTGTCGGCCATCCACGCCACTCGGGCAACGATCTGAGGCACCGTCTGAGGAGCGTCGTGTGCATCAGCGATCACGTCACCGCGAGACACATCGAGCTCGTGTTCGAGCTGAACTCGGATCGCCGGCGCATTGCCCTCGACCGCAGCGATGCGACTGTTCGTTCCCGATGGCAACACCACGATCTCGTCGCCCACCTTCGGGATGCCCGCGGCGAGCGAACCCGCATACCAACGCCGCTCGGCCTCGATGCCGGCCCCGCTGCCCACGGCAGGCTTGATCACCAGCTGCACCGGAAGGCGCAGCGCGCCCTCGTCGTAGCGGGGCAAGGGCAGCGTCTCGAGATGCTCGAGCAGACACGGTCCGCGGTACCACGGCGTCTGTGCCGACGGGTCGACCACATTGCCGCCGTCGAGCGCACAGAGCGGGATCGCCGTCACCACCGGCACGTCGAGGCGGGCGGCGAGCTCGGCGAACTCGTCACGGATGTCGAGGAACCGGGCCTCGGACCAGTCGACGAGGTCCATCTTGTTGACGGCGAGCACCAGATGCTGGATGCCGAGCAGGGCGGACAGCGCGGCGTGACGCAACGACTGCTCACGAAGCCCGTGGCGGGCGTCGACGAGGATGACCGCGACGTCGGAGGTGGACGCGCCGGTGACCATGTTGCGCGTGTATTGCACGTGACCGGGCGTGTCGGCGATCACGAACGAACGCAGAGGCGTGGAGAAGTATCGGTACGCCACGTCGATGGTGATGCCCTGCTCACGCTCGGCACGGAGCCCGTCGGTCACGAGGGCGAGATCGAGACCCTCTCCCCCACGGCGAGCTGTCGTCGCCGCGACCGCATCGATCACGTCGTCGAACAACGCCTTGGTGTCGTGCAACAACCGCCCGATCAGTGTGCTCTTGCCGTCGTCGACCGAGCCGGCGGTCGCGAACCGCAACAGCTCCATCAGAAGTACCCCTCGCGCTTGCGGTCTTCCATCGCGGCTTCACTGAACTTGTCGTCGGCGCGCGTGGCACCTCGCTCGGTGATGCGGCTCTGCTCGATCTCGGTGAGCACCTCGAGCGGGGTGGCCGCATCGCTGCGAACAGCGCCTGTGCACGTCATGTCGCCGACGGTGCGATAGCGCACGGTCTCGACAAACGGCGTCTCGCCCGGCAACGGCGGCGTGACCGCGCTGGTGGCGAGCAGCATGCCGTCGCGAGCCACCACCTCGCGCTGGTGCGAGTAGTACATCTGTGGCAGCTCGATGTCGTTGACGGCGATGTAGCGCCAGATGTCGGGCTCGGTCCAGTCGCTGATCGGGAAGGCCCGCAGGTGCTCGCCCGAGCGGACACGCGGGTTGTAGAGACGCCACAACTCGGGCCGCTGGTTCTTGGGGTCCCACTGGCCGAACATGTCTCGGAAGCTGAGGATCCGTTCCTTCGCCCTCGCCTTGTCCTCGTCGCGCCGAGCGCCACCGAACGCGGCGTCGAACTTGTTGCGGCCCACCTCGTACAGCAGCGGCTGGGTCTGCAGGCGGTTGCGCGACCCGGTGGGGCCCGGATCGGCCACGCGGCCCTCGTCGATCGCGTCCTGAACGCTGGCCACCACCAGGCGAACGCCCATCTGTTCGACCAGACGGTCGCGGAACTCGATCACCTCAGGAAAGTTGTGGCCCGTGTCGACGTGCATCACGGGGAACGGGATGACGCCGGGCTCGAACGCCTTCCGGGCGAGGTGCAGCATGACCACGCTGTCCTTGCCGCCGGAGAACAGCAGCACCGGTCGCTCACACTCGGCCGCGACCTCGCGGATCACGAAGATGGCATGAGCCTCGAGTTGCGCGAGGCGATGGTCGAGACCCACGCGATCGGCGTCGTCGAACTCGGTGCTGGTCTGGTCGATCACGGTCACGTCATCTCTCCTCGTCGTGTGGGTCATCTGGTGGGTCATCGAGTGGGTGGCGAGTGCGGCTGGTGCTGCGACGGGGCAGGCGCCCCGGGCGTCAGAGGTGCAGGCCGCACTCGGTCTTGGCGTGGGCGCTCCACCGGCCGGCGCGAGCGTGCTCACCTTCGGCCGGCTTGCGGGTGCAGGGGATGCAGCCGATCGACGGATACCCCTGGTCGAGCAGAGCGTTCAGCGGCACCTCGTGGATGGCTGCGTAGGTGGCGAGGTCGGCATCGGTCCACGCAGCGATCGGGTTGAGCTTCACCATGCCCCGCTTGTCGATCTGAACGAACGGGGTGTTGGCGCGGACCTCGCTGTCACTGCGGCGCACACCACTGATCCAGCCGAGTCGACCGGCCAGGCCCTGCTCGAGCGGCACGACCTTGCGTTGGTGGCAGCAACCGTCGGGATCGCTGAGGAAGCGCTCGTCGCCGATCGGCGCGGCGGGCGTGACGACCAGCCGGATCGGGTACCTCGCTCCGACGGCGTCGACCGTCTGCAGCGTTTCGGCGAAGTGGTAGCCGGTGTCGAGGAAGAGCACGTCGATGCCCGGTGCCACCTTGGCCGCCACGTCGACCAGCACCGTGTCGGACGTCATCGCCGAGGCGACGATCACGCGGTCGAGCGGGAACGCGGCGACCAGCCACTCGATCATCCTCGTCGCATCCCCGTGGGCTTCGAACTCGGCGTTGAGTGCGTCGAGGTCCAAGGTCGAGGCGTCGAAGCCGCTCGTCGCGATCGGACTCGCGATCGGACTCGCGATCGGACTCGTGTTCGGAACCGTGATGGTGCCGGGAGGGACGGGCGAGATGGTCACGAGCCATAGGGTATCAATACCCGACTAAAGCAATCACATTTATCGGCATGGTCGGGATGTGACGCCTGCGAGTGATCCGCGACGAGGGCCCGCACATCCGGGGCGTCGTAGCATTCGTGGTGATGGACTTCTCCTGGACACCCGAGCAGATCGAACTCCGCGAGCGTGCTCGCAAGGTGGCCACGGAGGCCGTTGCCAGGTTCGGCCGGCACAACGACAGTTGGATCAACGGGTACTCCAAGGACTTCTCGAAGGAGATGGCCGCTCACGGCTGGATCGGGATGACCTGGCCGACCGAGTTCGGCGGCGGCGGGCGCCCGGCGATCGAGCGCCTCATCGTCGGTGAGGAGATGATCGCCGCCGGGGCACCGATCGCCGCCATGTGGTTCGGCGACCGCCAGATGGGGCCCACGCTCATCGCGTACGGGCGTCCCGACCAGCAGGCCGAGTTCCTGCCCAAGATCCTCTCCGGTGAGACCACGTGGTGCATCGGCATGAGCGAGCCGAATGCGGGCAGCGACCTCGCGTCGCTGACCACCCAGGCAGAGCGAGACGGCGACGACTGGGTGATCAACGGGCAGAAGATCTGGACCAGCTTCGGCGCCCAGAGCGACTACTGCTACCTCATCTGCCGCACGAGCAGCGAGGGCCCGCCGCACGCTGGCATCAGCGAGATCATCGTGCCGATGGACACCCCGGGCATCGACGTGCGGCCCATCACCGACATGACCACCAACCGCCACTTCTGCGAGGTGTTCTTCACCGACGTCCGGGTGCCGGCGATCAACCTGGTCGGCGTCGAGGGCGGTGCGTTCAAGCAGACGATGCGCCAGCTCGAGCACGAGCGGGGCGGCATCGACCGTCTCGTCAGCAACCAGGCGCTGTACCTGATGGCGAGGGAGCGAGCCGACACCAGCGACCCGATCGTCCGCCAGGAGATCGCCCAGCTCGAGACCGGATACCGCATCGGGCGGATCCTCGTCGTTCGTGAGACGCTCCGACAGGCGCCGACTGGTTTCTCGGCCGCCACGAAGTGCTTCTGTACCGAACACGAGGCACGGGTGTCGAGCTTCGTCGCGCGGATGTTCGGCGCCGAGGCCACGCTGTGGAGCGACGTCACCCATGGTCTGCTCTACACGCCCGGCTACACGATCATGGGCGGCACGTCCAACGTGATGCGAAACATCCTCGGCGAACGCGTCCTCGGCCTCCCCCGCTGACGACCTTCCGTGAGCCAGACCCGCTCATGCTGCGGGTCGCGCTCACCGGTACCGGAAGTACGTGAGCCGGACCCGCTCATGCTGCGGGTCGCGCTCGCGGAACGTTGCGTTCGCGAGACTGGTCGGGTGCATTGCCGTCTCGCCGCTGGGAGGATCGTGGCGTCGTCGATCGTCGTGCTCGGATCGCTCGGCGTGTCGGCGTGCTCGACGAAACAGGACGCGGACGCACCGATCCCGACCGGTGTGATCACGGGGCCGCCCACGTCCGCTGCTCCGGACACCGCGAACCCTGACAGAACGAGCCCTGCGTCGGCGACGCCATCGGCCGCCGCGGCGCGCCTCGTCGAGCCACCGGCGGATGGTGCAGGGTTCGCCAGCCTGTTGTCGACCGTCCACGCGACGATCGTTGATCCGGCTGCTCCGCCGGATGTCGTCGCCCAGAGCGGTCAGCAGATGCAGCTCCTGCTCCGAGCACTGGCCGATCAACCCGAGCTGGACGAGACGGTCCTGGCTGCGCTCGATCCATCAGCAAGACCGTCGATCGAGCGGATCGTGCGGGCGCGTCAGTTCCTGCAGGCGCGCAACGCCGCCGACACCACGCCGAGCGAACCGCCGACGGAGCTGCCTGCGTGGACCATCATCGAACCGGAGCCCATCGATGCCCTGCTCGCCCACTACACCGAGGCCGAGGGCATCACCGGCATTCCGTGGTTCTGGCTCGCTGCGATCCATCTGCAGGAGACGCGTATGGGCCGGATCCAGGGCGTGTCATCGGCTGGAGCGGCGGGTCCGATGCAGTTCCTGCCCACCACCTGGGCCGAATGCTGCATCGGCGACCCGCTCGTCACTCGCGATGCCATCATCGGCGCCGCCACCTACCTCGCCCAGAGCGGCGGACCGGCGGACATGAGTGCCGCCGTGTACCAGTACAACCCGAACGACGGGTACGTCGCCGTAGTGACGGCATACGCAGAAGCACTTCGTGACGAGCCGCAGCTGTATCGAGGTTTCCATGCGTTCCAGGTGTTCTACGGCAGCGCAGCCGGCACCGTGCGCCTGCCGATCGGCTACTCGCAGTCGACCCCGATCGATGCCGCCGGTTACCTCGTCGCCAATCCAGCCGACGCCGCCTGACGAGCGCCGAATGCCGAATGCCTGGTACCGATCCGAGTGCCAGGCGCCACCCCGGGG
>JAYUSX010000144.1:0-4931 GCA_043755475.1 Actinomycetota bacterium | reverse complement strand
CCGATCGGCGCTCCGACGGCGTCTGCTGCCGTGCCCGGTGGTTTCGGAGATGGAGTCGTCGCCTCCGGACTCACGCTGCCCACCGGTATGGAGTTCATGCCCGACGGTCGCATCCTCGTGACCGAGAAGTCCGGCGTGGTGCGAGTCGTGCAGAACGGCGCCGTACTGCCCACACCGTTGATCGACCTGTCGTCCCGGGTGAGCAGCTACTGGGACCGCGGACTGCTCGGCATCGCCGTCGACCCGGAGTTCGCCACCACCCGACCGTTCGTCTACCTGCTCTACCCCTACGACCCCACCGGCAGCGACGACCCCGGCATCAAGAGCCTGCGGCTCAGCCGGTTCACCATCACGGGGAACACCGCGTCGATGGCCTCCGAGGTCGTGATCCTCGGCTCGCTCCCCAGCCCCGGCTGCACGGCCAACCTGGGCAGCCCCGACTGCGTGCCCAACGACTGGTATGGCCACGGCCCGGGCTCGCTCGTGTTCGCACCTGACCGCACCTTGTTCGTGTCGATGGGTGACGGCGCCTCGTGGGACGAGGTCGATCCACGGGCGCTGCGCGCCCTCGACATCGACCAGTATCCGGGCAAGATCCTCCGTATCGATCGCGACGGCAACGGGGTTCCCTCCAACCCGTTCTGGAACGGCAATGCCCGCTCGATCCGGTCTCGTGTGTTCGCCACCGGTCTGCGCAATCCGTTCAGGTTCGCGCTCCGACCCGGTACGTCCACCTTGCACGTGGGCGACGTCGGGTGGCTGACGCGCGAAGAGCTCAACATCGTGTCGGCCGGAGACAACCTCGGGTGGCCGTGCTACGAAGGCCCCAATCAACAGCCGGGCTACGCCAGCTTCAGCGTCTGTCAGGCGCTGTACGCACGAGGCGTCGGAGCGGTGCGGCGCGCCGCGGTCGACTGGACCTCCATCGGCGGGGCAGCCGCGATCGGTGGTCCATCGGCGTCGTTGACCAACTTCCCCAGTCCATGGAATCGCGGCGTGTTCTTCGGTGACTACGCGAATGGATGGATCCGGTATCTCCCGCTCGACGCAGCCGGCAATGTCAGTGGCTCACCCGTCGACTTCGCCACCGCGCTCGAATCGCCTGTCGACCTCAAGGTCGGTCCCGACGGTGCCCTGTACTACGTCTCGATCATGGCCGGTCAGATCAGACGCATCGCGGTCGGTGCCGACCCGCCCACGCCACCACCGTTCGGGGTGAGCTTCCTGTCGGACCTCACGCCCTTCGGCACCCCGGTCAACGGCTTCGGCCCATACGAACGCGATCGTTCCAACGGATCGTCTCCTGCCGGAGATGGCGTCCCGATCAGCATCGGCGGCGTTCCCTTCACCAAGGGCGTCGGAGTCCACGCGGCGAGCGAGGTGCGCTACGCGCTCGACAAGCCGTGTCGCCTGCAGGCCACCATCGGCGTCGACGACGAGGTCGGCAACACCGGCTCGGTGATCTTCGAGGTGTGGAACGGCACCTCCACTCGGCTCTACACGTCGGGGATCCGCACCGGAAGCAATGCCGGTGTTGCGATCGATGTCGCCCTCACCGGTGTGTCACAGGCACGCCTGGTGGTCACCGATGCAGGCAACGGGAACGTCAACGACCATGCGAGCTGGGGAAGTGCGAGGTTCGTGTGCGGCACCCAGGGTGCGCCGGTACCCACCATCGCCACGCCGACGGCCGACGACCGTTTGGATGTCGGCCAGGTGGTCTCGTTCACCGGATCGGCCACCGATCCCGAAGATGGTGTGATCCCCGCTGGGCGGCTCGCCTGGCAGGTCACGGTCCACCACTGTCCGTCCGGGAACTGCCACACCCACTTCCTCACTGGCGCGACGGGCGCGGCCGGCTCGTTCGTCCTGCCCGACCACGGTGACGACACGTATCTCACCCTCGATCTCACCGCCACCGATGCCGTGGGGCTCAGCACCACCGTGTCGCGTCGGCTGGCGTACCAGACGTCACAGCTCCGTCTCGACACCGTGCCGTCCGGTCGAACGATCCTCTACGACGGCAACCCCGTGCAGACACCTTTCGCGGCCGATGTCCCGGTGGGCGCGGTGCGAACCGTGTCGACCGGCGCCGTCCAAGATGGCGCTCAGTTCCTGGGATGGTCGGACGGCGGCGCCCTGCAGCACGACATCACGGTCGGCGCCGACGACGCGCTGCTCGCCGCTGCCTTCAGCGACGCGGTCATGGTCCCGGTGACACCGAATCGGTTGGTCGACACCCGCGAGGGTCTCGGGGGCGAGATCCTGGTTCCGGGTGTGAATCGTCGAGTTCTCGTGGCCGGCCGCGGCGGGGTGCCCGCGACGGGTGCCAGCGCGGTCGTGCTCAACGTCACGATCACCGAGGCCCGCGGCTCGGGCTTCGCCACGGTGTGGCCGGGCGGCCCACGGCCCATCGCCTCGAACCTCAACTTCACGGCGGGATCGACGGTGCCCAACCTGGTCACCGTGGGCCTCGGTGCCGATGGTGGTGTCGACGTGTTCTCCAGCCAGTGGGCGCACGCCGTCATCGACGTGGTCGGCTGGTATGCGTCGGGCTTCGTCCCCACGCAACCGGCCCGCCTGGCCGACACCCGCGACGGGTCGGGGGGCGTCACCCTGCTCGCCGGCGAGACCCGCGAGATCGCCGTCGCCGGTCGCGGTGGTGTCCCGCTGTCGGGTGCCACAGCGGTCGCGCTCAACGTCACGGCAGTGGACGCGTGGGGGCCGGGCTACCTGACGGTGTGGCCCTCGGGTGCGGGTCGTCCGGTGGCATCGAACCTGAACTTCGCCACCGGCCAGACGATCGCGAACGCGGTCGTGGTGGGGGTCGGTGCCAACGGCAGGATCACCGTCTACAACAGTTCCGCCGCCACCAACCTCGTGGTTGACGTGGCCGGCTGGTACCGCTCCGGCTTCGTTCCCGTGGTGCCTGCCCGCGTGATGGACACGAGAGCCGGCCTCGGCGGGATCGTCCTGGGTCCACAGGAGACTCGCCGCCTGCAGGTGGTCGGAGTCGGCGGCGTGCCCGCCTTCGGGGTCGATGCCGTCGCCGCGAACATCACCGTCACCGACCCGACAGGTGCCGGCTTCATCACGGCGTGGCCGTCCGGGCGTCACCGGCCGCTCGCGTCGAACCTGAACTTCGTCGCCGGCCGGACGGTGCCGAACGCGGCGATCATCGGCGTCGGGCCGGGTGGCACGATCGAGCTGTACAACAGCTCGGGGTCGTCGCACCTCGTGGTCGACATCACCGGGTGGTTCGCGAGCACTGCGCAAGGTTCGACGAACGGCTGAGCTCGTTCGTCGATGGGCTCAGTGGCCGCTGCGGTTGCCTCTCGGCCAGTACTTCGCCAGCAGTTGCCGCGGTCGTGTGCGGGCCATGCGCCAACCACGACGGAGCTTGGGCACGATGAGACGGCGCTGGGTGGGGCGCCATCCCCGCCACGCCGTGTGATCCACCGCGTCGAACCATGCTGCGGCGAGGCCGATGTCGCCGTGGAGGTGCCACGGCTTCGGCCGACTGGTGTAGTGGACGATCTTCGCGTCGGTGCCGAGGCCAGTCGCCTCGCCTGATGCCGCACCTGATGCCGCACCTGATGAAAGAAGGTGTGTCTGGGTGTTCCACATCGGCGGCAGCGTCTGTACCCGACCTGCACAGACGACGTTGATCGCATCTTGGTCGGCGAAGCGCAACGGAGTGGTGTCGACAAGTGCTTGTAGCCGGTCGGTCACGCCCTCTCGCCGCCAGGCGGCAAGGTCCATCACGAGCACACCCGCGTTGATGTACGGGCTGTCGCCCGAGCCGACGCCCGTGGTGGGCAGGAGCGGCAACAACCGCTCGATGTTGCGCACCTGCCCGTCTCCTTGCCCATCGGCGACGCCTGCCACCAGCATCCCCGGTTCGAGCAGGTCGACGAGCGCGGCGAGATCGGTGAGCGCGATCGTGTCGGAGTCGAGATACACGGCGCGATCGGCGTCGGGCAGGTAGTCGGCTGCGAACAAACGGGCAAAGGTGGCGGCGGAGGGGATCACCCCGCCCTGCAGCGCGCTGTCGGGGATGACGTGGGTGAACGGAACGATCCGCACCTCAGCGCCGTCGACAGCGAGCGAACGTTGGATGCGCTGCCTGTTTCGCCGGGAGATGCCGCAGTCGATCACCGTGATGCGCACGGTCGCCGGGCGGTCGGATCGCAGGATCGCGGATCGTGCTGCTGCCGTGAGGGGCATCGAGAACAGGTCGTCGGCGGCGACCGCGACATGGATGACGTCGCCGGGCATCAGGTCGTCGTCGGCGGCACGGGCAGGTATGTCGCTCGCTTCCTCGCAGTGAGCCGAGCCCGAAGGTTCCACGCCATGAGCGAACAGCCCGGCGGCAGCGTTGCCTCGACGTCCCACAGCGCCCGCTTGACGATCTGGACCGATCTGCGCACTGCGTCGTTGTGCAGCAACGTGGTCCGCACTCCCGTGACGGTCGTGATGCCGCTGGGGGACGGCCCCTGTCGCGACAGATTGGGCAGGGCCAGCAACGTCGGGTGGCCGGACGAGTGGCGGAACTCGTTCAGGACGCCATCGACACTGATCCGGTGTCCTCCCGGTTGCAGGCGGCTCTCGAAGTGCTCGATGAGCGCTCCGAGATATCTGCTGTTGACCGCGACGAAGTGCGATCCCGTGAACTCCCAGTGGTGAGCGCGGGCGATGTGGGTCGACACCTGCTCGATCCGGAAATGACGCCCGGGGGACTGTTCACCGAGATACCCGAGCAACAACACCGACCAGTCGAGCCCGACCAACTCGCGTTGGATCTCGGGGAGCAGTTCGAGGAAGCGGCTGGCGATGACCGCGTCGTCCTCGACGAAGATCGCGACGTCGACGCCGTCGTCCAACGCTGTGCGCATCGCCCGCAGATGGCTGTCGAAGCAGCCTCGAAAGCC
>JAYUSX010000143.1:0-4932 GCA_043755475.1 Actinomycetota bacterium | reverse complement strand
ACAACGGTCCCACCACCACCGAGTGGCCAACCGGCCTGCTCCGCTTCGCTCTGCTCGAACTCGGTCGACGGCTGGCGGTGCATGGACATCTCGATCAGCGTGAACTGGTGTTCGAACTGCGCCCCGGTGAGTTCACGAGCGCGCTGTTCAGCGGCGTGCCGTCCAACGCAGAGCTCGTGAACCGCGCCGGCGTCCGCAGAGCGCAGAAGGGCGCCGACGCCCCGGCGCTCCTCGGGCCCGACGAACCAACCCCACCGCTGGAGGTGCTGCCGGCCAACCTCGGGCAGATGGTGGCGATGGTTCAGACCGTGATGGCGCATCTGGGCATGGACGGCGGCGCCGCCGGGTCGATCGCCGGCAACGGGCTGACGGGCATCGGTGTGGGAACCCGGGTGATGCAAGGCCGGGCACGGGTGGCCACGTCGCCGGAAGAGGCACTCGACCGGCTCGAGCCGGGTGACGTGCTGGTCGTCGCCGGAACGACGCCTGCGTACAACCTGGTGCTCTCGCTGGCCGGGGGCGTGATCACCGCCGACGGAGGGCCGATGAGTCACGCCGCGGTGATCGCCCGAGAGCTGGGCATCCCTGCGATCATCGGCGCCCGCGGGGCGCTGACCGACATCCCTGATGGCTCGATGGTGGAGATCGACCCGGTGGCGGGTTCTGTTCGGATCCTGTCCGCCGCGGACGGGTGACGCCAGCGGCAACCTGGCGTGCTGTGGCCTGAGCGGCCGCTCGAGCGCTGTGTGAGACTGCGGCCATGCGCGCCGTCGTCTTGCACAGCCATGGTGGACCCGAGGTGTTGACGATCGAGGAGGTCGCCGATCCCGTGGCCGGCCCCGACGAGGTGGTGGTCGACGTGGTCGCGACGGCCTTGAACCGTGCCGATCTCCTCCAGCGGATGGGGCTGTATCCCGATCCGCGCAAGCTCCAGCCCGAGATCCCTGGACTGGAGTTCGCTGGCACGGTTCGCGCCGTCGGGGCGCGGGCGGCGATGTGGAAGGTCGGCGACCGGGTGATGGGCATCGAGGCCGGTGGTGCCTACGCCGAGCAGATCGCCACCCATGAGCGGCAACTGCTCGCCGTCCCGAGCGGCATCGATCTGGTCGACGCAGCCGCGATCCCCGAGGTGTTCCTCACCGCGTGGGACGCGCTGGTTCTGCAAGGAGGCCTCTCCAGCGGGCGATGGGCGTTGGTGCACGCCGGCGCCAGCGGCGTGGGCACGGCGGCGATCCAGATCGCCAAGGCGATCGGAGCGCGCATCGCCGTGACGTGTTCGGCCGGCAAGGCGCAGGCCTGTCGCGACCTCGGCGCCGACGTCGTGCTCGAGCGCTCGCCACACGATTGGCTGAGCGACGCGAGGAAGGCAGTGTCGCAGGGTTTCGACACGGTGCTCGACGTGATCGGTGGTGAAGAGGTCGATCGGAACCTGCACGCCGTGGCGATCAAGGGCACGATCGTGCAGGTGGGCCTCATGGGTGGTGGCACCACGCCGGTCAACGTCGGCCTGCTGCTCGGCAAGCGCGCCACCTGGGTGGGCACCACGCTGCGCACCCGCCCGCTCGAGGAGAAGGTGGCTGTCACCCGCCGGTTCGCGGCCGAGATGCTTCCCTTGTTCGAGACCGAAGCACTCCGTCCGATCATCGACAGCATCTACGAGTTCGACCGGATCGCTGATGCACATCGGCACATGGAGGCGAACGCGAACACCGGCAAGATCGTCGTCCGGATCGTTTGAGGCGCCGTCTCGTCAGCGCGTCGCCCGATCGTCAGAAGATGCCGGGAATCGGGGTCGACCCGGGATCGAGCACCTCGCTCGCCGACACGCCGAACCAGCCCTCGGCCACGGTGGCGTAGTACTGGTCGAGGCCCATGGTGGGCTTGAGGTTGTCGTTGTCGTCGAGGTCGACGAGCGATGGGTGCTCTCCGAAACGTCCGGCGTTCACCGGTCCGATCAACAACGCGTTCGACGCCGTGCCGTGATCGAGGCCGCCGGAGTCGTTGTCGCGAGCGGTGCGTCCGAACTCGCTCGTCGTCATCAAGAGCACCCGGTCGGAGAGGCCGCGCGCAGCCAGGTCGTCGAGGAATGCGCCCACCGAGCTGTCGAAGTCCTGCATCAGCCCGGGATAGCGGCCGTTGTGATCGTCGTGGGTGTCGAAGTCCTGCTGCATCGGCACGTGCACGATCCTCACGCCGTGATCTCCGGAGAACAGCCGAGCTGCGAGCCGAAGGCCTTGGGCGAGTTCGCTGCTCGGGTAGCCGTCGTCGCCCTCCTCGCCTTCTTGGTCGATCTCGTTGAGCACGCTGGCAAAGGCCGCGCTCTGGTGCTTCAGACGGCGCAGGCGGGCGTCGAGCTCGAACGCCGACTCGCCGGCGCCGAATGCGGCGAACCCCTGTTGGAACAGCTGGCGGAACGGGTCGTCGTCACCCGCGCCGGCAAGGTAGGCGGCAGCGTCTGCGCCCGGAATGGCGAGTGTGCTCACTGATCGGGAGGCGATCGCCGGAGTTGCGTCAGAACCGACCGACATCGCCACTGCGGCAGCCGCCGGGTCACCGATCAGGTCGGCGAGTCGTCCGAGGAAGCCGGTGTCGCGGGCGCCTCCCGCAACCGGCGATCCCGACCACCAGCGAGCGAGCATCTCGAAGTGCGAACCGTCGCTGTCGAACGAGCCCACGCCCTGCATCACGGCTGCGCCGTGAGCGTGCAACCGCTTCAACTCGGGATGGAATCCCACCTGATCGTCGAGCACGAGCACGTCGGCGTCGCCGATCGCGGTGCGCGGACGGAGGTCGTAGTACGAGCCGTTGCCGTAGGGCACCAGCATCGACATGCCGTCGTTCCCGCCGGCCATCTCCACCACCACGAGCAGGCGTTGGCCGAGGTCGGTCGATGCCGAGACAGCGGGCACGGTCGCATCCGGCACGCCCACCGAAGCGTCGGGGTTCCGCGGTCGGTCACTCGAGGTCGCCGGTGGCATCGTGGGGCCCGATGACGGTGCGAGCACACCGCTGGCCGATGGCGCGCCGCCTCTGCCCACCGAGTAGGTGCCCACACCGACTGCGGCCGCGCCGGCTCCGGCGCTGGCCCACTTGAGCAGTTCTCGACGGGTGATCTGTGCTGGCATGGCAGGTTCCTTGAGCGGGGAGTCGGTGCGGGGAGTCGGGTTGGGGGGCGTCGGTGAGGGTCGAGCGGGTGAGGGATGGGGAGGCCGAGATCAGGCGAGCGAGAACTCGGGCGACATGGCCAGCAGGCCGTGCAGCAGCGTCGACCGATCCCGGCGCGAGTCGAGCGAGCCGACCGCGCTCGACAGAACGTCGATCGTGGACTGGCTCACCTCGTACATGCCGGCGCGTCCGAGCAGGTCGGCGACCGGATCGCCCTCGTCGAGCGTGGCGGTCTCCCAGGCGTTGTCGTAGGCGACCTGAGCCTTGGTCATCTCGGCACCCACGGAGAGCCACCGCGACGCACCGGGCCAGCCGGCCACGTTGGGTGGGCTGAACGGGATCTGGCCGAGCAGGTCGAGGGGCCACCACTCGATCTGCACGTCGAAGAGGCGTCGGACGGCGATGAACCACTCCACTGCGGAGCGGGGGCGGTTGAGTCGCTGGTCGAGGAACGTCGGGTGACGGACGATCGACTCCACGAGCGGTCGGATCTCCAGTCCGCTCGCGGTGAACACCCCCGCCAGTTCAGCGAGTCGAGCCTCGTCAGGCCATGCGCCCGTCAGGTGTTCGTGAATGTTTCCGGCCACGTGTGGAGCACACGATGGGTGATCACACACCGCGTCGATCGCCTCGGCTGCCGTCATCACCTGGCGATCGAGGAATGGCACTGGCTTCGACAGCGCGCTGTCCTGGTCGAAGCGCACCTCGTCGTCGTTGTCACCGTCGACCCACCAGCCGGCGAGCGCTCCGGCGCCATTGCGCACGTCGTCCTCGGTGTAGCCGGCGCCGTGCCCGAGGGCGAACAACTCCATCACTTCTCTGGCGTAATTCTCGTTCGGTGACTCGGCGTAGCTGCCGGCGCCGTCGAGCCAGTAGAGCATCGCTGCGTCGACGGTGATCTCCTGCAGCATCGAACGGAAGTTGCCCATCGCGTGTGTTCTCAGCAGTTGGTGCTGCCGGTACATCAACGACGGCGACGACTTGTCGAGGCCGCTGGTGAGATGACCGTGCCAGAACCACACCATCCGATCGTGCAGTCCGGCGCGCTCATCGCTCATCACTTCCAGCCACCAGGCAGGCAGGCGGCTGTAGTCGTCGTCGCTGCCCAGCGCTGGCTCGTCGGGCTGGAACGGCTCGGTCGCGAGGAGTTGTTCGATCAGATCGCTCGCGCTCGTGCCGTCGAGCTCGTCGACCTGCCACGGCCTCGGCCCGAACGAGAGCCGCCTCAGCACGTGAGCGCGAAGGGCGCGCTCGTCCGGCTCATCCGGCGCTGGCGGCGATGCGGCAGCGGTCGCGACAGCGACCGCCGACCGCCGCCGAAGCCCGCCGGTGCGACCGATGACGACTCGTCGAGGCCTGGAGATGCGAGGTGTCATGCCGTGATGATGCACCCTCGAACATGAACCCGGCATGAACGCGGGCTTCATGGGTGCTTCATGGATGCTTCATCGAGGGTGTGGAACGATGGACCTCCGTGCGGGTGCTCGTGGTCGAAGACGACATCTCCCTCGGGGGAGTGGTGCAGCGTGGACTGTCCGAGGACGGTCATGCGGTCGATCTGGAACGCACGCTGGCCGGCGCTCGGAGGGCCTGCGCCGTCAACGCCTACCATCTCGTCGTGCTCGACCTTGGGTTGCCCGACGGAGATGGCCTCAGCCTGTGTCGTGAGCTCCACGACGGCGATCAGCCACCGCGCGTGTTGGTGCTCACCGCCCGCGACACCACCGGCGACAAGGTGCTCGGTCTCGATGCCGGCGCCGACGACTA
>JAYUSX010000142.1:0-4947 GCA_043755475.1 Actinomycetota bacterium | reverse complement strand
GAGACGACCCTGGCGGCCGAATCGAACGGCTCGAGGATGAGCGCGAACACGCTTCTCGAACGATCGATGATCGCGCTGCCACGCTGGTCGAGCGTGACGAACAGGACCGAGGTGAGGACGAGCAGGATCATCACCCGCCGTCGCCCCATCGAGTAGATGGCCATGCGCGTGTCGGACTACTCGTCGCCGCCCAGCGACATCAGCCCCCGCATTGCGTCGATGTTCTCGAGCGCCCGTCCCGAACCGATCACGACGCTGAACAGCGGATCGCGAGCGATCTTGATGGGCATGCCCGTCTCGTGCGCCAAGCGCTGATCCAGGCCGGCCAGCAGCGCACCGCCACCGGTCAGCGTGATGCCCTGTTGCATGATGTCGGCCGCCAGTTCGGGCGGCGTCTTGTCGAGTGTGGTCTTCACGGCGTCAACAATGGCAGCAATCGGCTCGGCGAGGGCTTCGCGCACCTGTTCGGTGGTGAGCGGGATGGTGCGCGGCAGGCCGCTGATCATGTCGCGGCCGCGGATGTCGGCGGTGAGCTCGTCGTCGAGCGGCCAGCACGAACCCATGTGCATCTTGATCTCCTCGGCGGTGCGATCGCCGATCGCCATCGAGAACTCCTTCTTGATGTACGCCATCACCGCATCGTCGAGTTCGTCACCTGCGACTCGTACCGATTGCGCAGTGACGATGCCACCGAGGGAGATCACGGCGACCTCGGTCGTCCCGCCACCGATGTCGACGATCATGTTGCCGCTCGGCTCGTGCACCGGGAGATCGGCGCCGATCGCCGCGGCCATGGGTTCTTCGATGATGTGGACCGGCTTGCGGGCGCCTGCGTACTCGGCGGCATCCTGCACCGCGCGCTGTTCGACTCCGGTGATGCCCGACGGGACGCAGATGATCATGCGCGGCTTGCTCCACCGACTGGCGTGCACCTTCTGGATGAAGAAGCGGAGCATCTTCTCGCACACCTCGAAGTCGGCGATGACACCGTCTTTCAGCGGGCGAATCGTCTTGATCCGGCCGGGGGTGCGCCCCATCATCCGCTTGGCCTCGATGCCGACGGCGACCGGACGCCCGTCGGTGATGTCGATGGCCACGACGGACGGCTCGTTCAGGACGATCCCTTGGCCACGCGCATAGATCAGGGTGTTCGCGGTGCCGAGATCGATCGCGAGGTCACGGCCCAGTGCAAGCGGATTGGATCGCGCCATGTGAACCCTGCCTCCTCTTCCGACTCAAAGGGGCGCGCAAAGTGAGCGTCCCGTAGTGGGCCATCAGCCTAGCGGCGCGTGCGGTGGTCAGAGGTTCGGAAAGAAGATGCCGAGTTCGCGCGTCGCCGACTCGAGCGAGTCGCTGCCGTGCACGAGGTTCTCGGTGAACAAGGTGCCGAAGTCGCCGCGAATCGTGCCGGGTGCGCTCTTGAGCGGGTTGGTCGCGCCCATCATCGCCCGAACGACCTCCCACGTGTCCTGGGGACCTTCGAGTGCGAGCGCCACGACCGGGCCACGGCTCATGAACTCCACCAGATCGGCGTAGAAGCCCTTGCCGACGTGCTCTTCGTAGTGACGGGCCAGCGTGTCGGCATCGAGGGTGCGCAGATCCATCGCCACGACCACGAGCCCCTTCGTCTCGAAACGGGAGAGGATCTGGCCGACGAGGCCTCGCTCGACGGCATCGGGCTTCAACAGGACGAGGGTGCGATCAGACATGGCGCCGCAGGCTATCGGCCATCGATCGCGATGAGAGATGAGTGCCGCTGGCGCCCCCATCTCTCATCTCACCACCTCTCATGGCGGTGGCGGGGTCAGTGCATGAGGCGGCGCAGGACCGGGCGTGCCGCTCCGACCACGTACAGGCTGCCGGTGACCAGGATCGCATCGTCGACGCCGGCCAGGCGGAGCGCCTTGGCGCACGCCTCTTCGGTGGTCTCGCAGCGGATGACCTCGTCACAGCCGATCTCGCTGGCGATGTTCGCGACCGCCGAGCTGTCGAGGCCGCGAGGCGACGGTGCCGTGCAGGTGAGCACCACATCGAACTCGTCGGCGCGAAGTGCCGAGAGGAGCTCCCTCACATCGCGCGTCTTCAAGCAACCGACCACCAGGTAGCGCATGCCGGCAGGATCGAAGTCCTCGAAGAACACCTCGGACGCCACATCCGCACCTGCAGGATTGTGCGCGCCGTCGACGATTACCAGCGGCTGTCGCCCGATCACCTCGAACCGCCCTGGCATCACCACCTCGGCAAAGCCTTCGCGCATCAGGTCGTCCGCCAGCGGCGCGGCGAAGAAGGCCTCGACCGCGGTGAGCGCCACCGCAGCGTTGTCGGCTTGGTGCCGACCATGCAACGGCACGAAGACGTCGGGATAGACCGTGGTGGGAGTGCGCAGATCGACCAGCCGCCCACCGATGGCCAGCTGGTTCTCCAGCACGTCGAAGTCCTCGCCACGAAGGAAGTTGGCGGCGCCGCCGGCTTCGACGAAGAACCGTGCGAGGTCGGGATCGGTCTCACCGATCACCACGGCGCTTCCCGGCTTCACGATGCCCGACTTCTCGCGGGCGATGTCAGCCTTGGTGGGGCCGGCGTACTCGTTGTGGTCCATGCCGATGTTGGTGAGCACCGCCACCTGCGACCTCACCACGTTGGTGGCGTCCCACCTGCCGAGCATGCCGACCTCGACCACCGCTACATCGACGGCGACGTCGGCGAACCATCGGAACGCGGCCGCCGTGACGAGCTCGAAGTACGTAGGCCGGACCCCGGCGACCAGTTCGACCTCAGCGAGCGCGGTGATCTGCTCGACGAAGTCGTCGTCGCTGATCGGCTCGGCGTTGCGGCTGATGCGTTCGTTGAGGCGCTCGAGATGCGGGCTCGTGTAGGTACCCACCGTGAGACCATGGGCCATCAGCAGCCGGGTGATCATCTGGGTCGTCGACCCCTTGCCGTTCGTCCCGGTGATGTGGATCACCGGGTAGGCGAACTGCGGGTCGCCGAGCACTTCGAGAATGCGGCTGATGCGGTCGATCGTCGGCGACTCGACGCGGCCGGTGGTGTCGTAGCTGGCGTGCGCGTCGAGGTACGCCATCGCCTCGGTGAGATTCATCGTGGTGTCCGTCGGCTCGAGATGTGCGGGCGATCGCTGCGTTCAGGAAGCGGCGCGACGAGGGCGCGTGTTGCGCGTCGGTTCGCGGGGCACGAGCGTGGGGTTCACTTTCGTGCGCACCGTCTCGGCGTCGATGACCACTCGCCCGACGTCGCCGCGACCGGGCAGTTCGTACATCGTGTTGAGCAGCACCTCCTCGAGGATGGCGCGCAGGCCACGAGCACCCGTGGCTCGCAACAGCGCCTGATCGGCGATGGCAGCGAGGGCGTCGGTCGTGAAGTCGAGCTCGACATCTTCGAACTCGAAGATCTTCTGATACTGCTTGACGAGGGAGTTCTTCGGCTCGATGAGGATCTTGGTGAGAGCCGACTGATCGAGGCTGCGCACCGCGCCGATCATCGGGAGCCGCCCGATGAACTCCGGGATCATGCCGAACTTCAGGAGATCTTCCGGCAACACCTTGGTGAACATCTCGCCGACGTCCTTGTCGGACTTGGAGCGGACGGTTCCGTGGAAGCCGACCCCCTTGTGCCCGATGCGCTGCTCGATGATCTGCTCGAGCCCGGCGAACGCGCCGCCGCAGATGAACAAGATGTTCGTCGTGTCGATCTGGATGAACTCCTGGTGCGGGTGCTTGCGCCCACCCTGGGGTGGCACCGACGCCTGGGTTCCTTCGAGGATCTTCAGCAGCGCCTGCTGCACGCCTTCGCCGCTGACGTCGCGGGTGATCGACGGGTTCTCGCTCTTGCGGGCGACCTTGTCGATCTCGTCGATGTAGATGATGCCGGTCTCGGCCTTCTTCACATCGAAGTCGGCTGCCTGGATGAGCTTGAGCAGGATGTTCTCGACGTCTTCGCCCACGTACCCGGCTTCGGTGAGCGCGGTGGCGTCGGCGACCGCGAAGGGCACGTTCAGCAGGCGCGCCAGGGTCTGCGCGAGATGGGTCTTGCCGCAGCCGGTGGGTCCGAGCAGCAAGATGTTGCTCTTCTGAAGTTCGACCTCGTCGCGCCGGCCGACCGCCGCGTTCTGCTGGTACTGGATGCGCCGGTAGTGGTTGTACACCGCCACCGACAAGATCTTCTTGGCCTCGTCCTGGCCGACCACGTAGTCATCGAGGAAGGTTCGGATCTCGATCGGGGTGGGGAGCTCGTCGAAACGAAGCTCGTTGCCTTCGGTGAGCTCCTCTTCGATGATCTCGTTGCAGAGATCGATGCACTCGTCGCAGATGTAGACCCCCGGGCCAGCGATGAGCTTCTTGACCTGCTTCTGACTCTTGCCGCAGAAGCTGCACTTCAGCAGTTCGCCAGTGTCCCCGAACTTCGCCACGATGCCTGTCCCCTTCGTCGTCTCTGTCGTCCGGCCTGTCGTCCGGCCTCAGCGAATGGGGCCGGTACGGTCGACGTTGGCACGCGACGACAGAACATCGTCGATGATGCCATAGTCGATGGCCTCTTGTGCTTCCATCACGAAGTCGCGGTCGGTGTCTTTGTGCACACGCTCCATCGACTGGCCGGTGTGCAGCGCCAGGATCTCTTCGAGCAGCTCTCGCATCCGCAGGATCTCCTTCGCCGCGATCTCGAGGTCGGTGACCTGACCGTAGCTCACCTGGCCATACGGCTGATGGAGGAGGATCCGGCTGTGCGGCAGGGCTAACCGCTTGCCCTTCGTACCCGCTGCGAGCAGCACCGCGGCGGCCGAGGCCGCCTGGCCGAGGCAGATGGTGGCGATGTCGTTCTTGATGAACTGCATCGTGTCGTAGATGGCGAACAGCGCGGTGATGTCGCCACCGGGGCTGTTGATGTAGATGTTGATGTCCTTGTCGGGGTTCTCCGACTCGAGGTGGATCA
>JAYUSX010000141.1:0-4960 GCA_043755475.1 Actinomycetota bacterium | reverse complement strand
CCGTTGATCCTCGCGGCCTACCATCGTGGTGATGCCGTCGCCCGATCCACGGTCCGCTGAGCTGCACCGTGGCCCACTTGCCCGCGTACGTACGCTCGGAATTCTCGGCGTCTCGTCATGGGTCATCCTCGTGGTCACCATCGGCGAGGTGGCGACCGATGGGCCCGAACCCGCACGGCTTGCGGTCATCGCCGCGATCGTCGTCGTTCGGATGGCGATCGCGTTGGAGTACGTACGTTGCGACGAACACGGTCTGTCGTGGCGCTCGCTGTTCTTCACCCACCGGGTGCCGTGGAACCGAGTCGCCGGGATCGAGACCACCGTGGTGAATCGGCGGTTCTGGTTCGTTCGGATGTCGTTGCCCGCGGCCGGGATGGTGGTGGTGCTGCCCGACGGCACGGAGACCGAGCTGCAACCGTCGATCTGGTGTCCGATCATGCGCCACGCGGAGTTCATCGCCGCCGCTCGCTTGATCAGCAGCCACGACTGGGCCGACGTCGCAGACGGCAGCGCTGCCACGACCTGACCGCGGGCAACCGCCACGTCATCGACCGGACGCTGGGCGCCGGCTGCGGCGTGGCGCCTAAGCTTCGCCGATGACCACGAGCGAGATCCGCGTCCGCACCATCGACGGGGTGGAGCTCACCCCCAAGCAGGTAGGCCTCGAACTTCCCGTCACGTTCGCGACCGTCGAAGAGGAACGACTCCACCGCAAGCAGAAGCTCGCCGCTGCGCTGCGCATCTTCGGTCGCGTCGGCTTCGGCGAGGGTGTGGCCGGCCACATCACCGTTCGTGATCCCGAGTTCCCCGAACTGTTCTGGGTGAACCCGTTCGCGGTCAGCTTCCGCCACATCCGGGTGAGCGACCTGATCCTCGTCGACCACGACGGCAACGTCGTGTACGGCACTCGCCCCGTGAACCGTGCTGCATTCGTGATCCATTCGGCCGTGCACGAGGCCCGGCCCGACGTCATCGCTGCTGCACACAGCCACAGCGTGCACGGCAAGGCCTTCAGCTCGCTCGGTGTCCCCCTTGCTCCGATCACGCAGGACTCGTGCATCTTCTACGAGGACCACGTGATCGTCACCGCGCAGCGCGGGCGTGTGCAATTCGGTGTCGAGGACGGCCGCGAACTCGTGTCGCAGTTCTCGACGGGCAAGGCCGCGATCCATCAGAACCACGGTCTGTTCACCGTGGGTCAGTCGGTCGACGAGGCTGCGTTCTGGTTCCTCAGCATGGACCGCAGTTGCCAGGCACAGCTCCTGGCGATGGCGGCCGGCACCCCGCAGCTCATCCCTCACGACGACGCCACCTACACCCGTGAGCAGACGGCGTCACCGATCGCCGGTTGGCTGAGCTTCCAACCACTGTGGCAGGAGATCTGCCGCACCGATCCCGACCTGTTCGAGTGAATCAGAGCGCTCCCGGCGCGCTCGATCGCTTCTCGCCCGAGGCACTGTTCGTCATCTCGGGGATCTCGCAGTACACCGGCGCGGTGATCGCCGTGTCGTTGTTCGACGATGTGAGCCCGGCGACGATGGCGTGGCTGCGCGTGATCGGCGCAGCGATCGTGTTGATGGCCTTCACCTGGCGGAGCCAGCATGGATGGACCCGGAGCGACATCAGGGCAGCAGCGGTCTTCGGCGCGGCGACCGCGCTGATGAACCTCTTCTTCTACCTCGCGATCGACCGCATCGATCTGGGCAAGAGCGTGGTGATCGAGTTCATCGGCCCCATCGCCGTCGCCGCGGCGTTCACCCGCACCCGACGCAACACCGGCGCGTTGATGCTCGCCGTCGCCGGGGTGATGGTGCTCGGCGGCGTGGAGATCGACACCGAACCGCTCGGCCTCGTCTACATCTTGCTGGCCTCGGCGATGTGGGCGGCGTACATCATGATCGGGCGGCACGTGGCCGCCCAGGACCGCGGCGTGAGCGGTCTTGCCCTCGGCATGGTGTTCGGCTCGACCGTGCTCACCCCCGTCGGCGTGATCGACAGCGGACCGGTGTGGTCGCACCCCGCCTGGTTGCTGGCCGGGTTGTCGGTGGGCATCTTCTCGAACGCGGTCGGCTACAGCATCGATCAGCATGTGCTGCGCCGGGTGCCCGTTCGCCGATTCGCCGTGCTGCTCGCCTTGTTGCCGGTGACCGCGATGCTGGTGGGCTTCATCGCTCTCGACCAACGGCCGAGCGCGATCGACCTGATCGGCGCCGCCCTCGTGATCGCAGGCGTGGTGAGCCAGGAGCGCGAGGTGCTGACGGCCGGGGAACTCGAGACCACACCCGCGTGACACGGAGGCGGCCACGAGGGCGAGCACCGGCCGGAGCATCTTCAGTTGTCAAGGTGCGAGTCGGCCGCAGCGACCGCGGAGGTCGCGTGTTCCGCCGTCATGGTCTGGAACGTGGGCCGACCTGACATCGGGCGGTCAGGCCCACTGATCTGCTGGTGGTCCGGTGGCCATGACCGTGCGTCCCTCCTTCGTGATCGTCAGCCGTCGATCGGCATCGAGGGTGAGGCACCACGACCTCGCGTGGAGGTGGTCGTGGTGCTGCTTGCACACCGGCACCAGCAACTCGATGTCGGTATGACCCCCGCGCTCCCACTCGGTCAGGTGATGGGGTTCGGTGTTCGACACATGGACCTGGCAGCCGTCGATCGCACAGTGGCGGTACATGGCGCGCAGGGCACGACGCTGATCGCGCGTGGCGAATCGACGGGTGCGGCCGGCACGAAGCGACACCGGCGAGGTGAGCGAGTCGTGGAGCTGTTCGAAGGTCGGCACTGGCCGCCCCTGACGGATGACGACGCCCTTGCCGTTGACGACGACCGGGACGAAGCGAGCGCGACCGGCCATGTCGCGGATCGTCGCGATGGGCAGATGGATCCCTCGCCCGCACTCCACGCGGCTGGACGCGTGGCGGCCACGCAACAAGGTCTCTTCGTCGATGACGACGATGAACTCCGGCGCACCACTGCTCCGGCCCTCGCCTCGGATGAGTGACAGCAGGGCGTGAGCGCGGAGGAAGTCCTGTTTCTCGAGCGGGTCGTCAGGAGCGCCCGGCGGATGCGGGGCGTGGAAGATCGCCTCCAGCCGTTGCTGCAACGCGGATGCCAACACGAGCCCGGATTCGGGGTCGTACTGGCCGGAGAGATGCACCATGCCGGTGCGTCGATCGGTCCATTGCCGCAACCGTGTCGCAGCCTTCTGGCGTTCGAGGCGTGACCGGCCGTCGTCGGCTTCGATCGAGGCGACCTCGCTGCGCAACTGTTCGCGGAACTCCTCCGCCGGCATCCGACAGGCGAGTTCGGCGAGTCGTTCCTGCAATGCCAACAACCGCGGTCGGGCAGCAGCGAGCATGCCTGCCAACGCAGCGATGAACGCGTCGAGATGCTCTCCCGACAACTCCCCCGCAGCCATCCGGCGCTCGAACTCGGGGGCTTGGCGGGCGGTACGGGCACGGCGTGATGCGGTCTGACCGGCACGCGAGGAACGGTTGGTCGCCTGAGCATTGTCGGCATCAGGGTTGGCCGACGGGTCGATGTCGGCGAGGGCTTCCAGCCGGGACTGACAGGTGATCTCGAGCGCAGCCAACCAGTTCCGGCACGCGGTCACGTCACGCAAGACGTTGCGCACGTCGTCACGACCCGACGATGCGACGATGCGACGTCGACGGCGACCATTCGGGCCACGACAGCGACAGCATCCACAGCTCACCCCCTTTCCCGCGTCAGGCGACGAAGGAATCGATCACACTCGGTTGGAGGAACCCGCCGACGGGTTCGATGATCGTCCCGGGGGAACTTGGAACACCGAGAACACTACCACCTTCGAGCGAACACGTGTTCGCTTTTCTGAAGAATTTCGATGACCCCCGCTCTGAGGGTGCAATCCGACCAACGACCCGCCCGACCAACGACCGTCGACGAACGACCACGCCCACGAACTGCGCATGTCGACGACACACGCAGGCCACGACTCAGCGCATGCGTCGCAATTGGTGGATGGCGTCGCGGGCGGCCGCAAGCGCCCCGACTTCGTCGGCTCCCACCTGGTGCGCGGCGATCGCGAACTGCTGCGCTGCCGCGGCCAACTCGCGGGCGGCGAGCGCGGGATCGCGGCCGATGTCGGCGACGACAGTGCCGAGGCGACGGTCGGCGCACACAACCTCGTCACGCTCCAACTGCTCGTACGCCCTCGACACGGTGGCCTTGGCCACGCCGAGGTCGAGCGCGAGCTGCCGGATCGACGGCAACCGCTGACCCGCCTGCAGTTGCCCCGTGGCGACCAACCGGGTGATCTGGCCTCGGATCTGCTCGTACACCGGCAGCGGCGCCGATGCGTCGACGTGCAGCATCATGCGACGCCGGCCCCGAGGTGCGGGCCTGGCGTCACGATCCACAGCCGGCTCCGTCGCCACTCGACCACGGCGGTCACGAAGAGGACGAACCCGACGAGGACGGCAAACGCGCCATCACCCGTTCCAGCGGCGGCAGCGAACGCGTTGGCGAGCAGCAGACACACAAGACCGTTCCCCGCGTGATGGAGCGCGTCGATCGCCTCGCGCCTCACGACCGCGTCGGCGGCCGCGAGATCGGCCGGCAGCGCTGGACGGGCGCGCGACACGATGCGCCGCTGCTGCCACTCGACCACGCCGGCCACACCGAGCATCACGGCCACCGACGACCACACCACGACCCGACCATCACCCCCGGTCGAAGCGACGACGGTCAGCAGCAGTCCGACGACACACCCCGCGAGGCGTGCGACCCGACGCTCGGGTTCGATGAACGTCGAGGGTTCGCGGACCGCTAGCGACACGGTGCCACCCGTCGCACGATCGGCTCGGCGCGGCGGACGCAGGTGATGCGACTCGGCCGCCACCACACCCCCGAATACACCGGCCGGCACGCACACCAGGACACTGATGCGACCCGACGTCAACGCTCTCGACGACGAGAC
>JAYUSX010000140.1:0-12753 GCA_043755475.1 Actinomycetota bacterium | reverse complement strand
CGGTTCTTCTCGGCATCATCGGATCTTTCATCGGAGGCTTCATCGGTTATCTGTTGTTCCGTGCCGACGGAGAGGACGGCGGGCTCCAGCCGTCGGGCATCATCGGTTCCATCGTCGGCTCGATCGTTGCGCTGCTGGTGTACCGCACCGCGAACGGCCGCAACGCGGTTCACGGCTGAGTGGACTGACCATGGTCACTTACAACACCCCTGAGCCCACCCAGCCACTGCCGCCGCCAGCTGAACTGCAGCCTGTCGTCGCCGCTCCGTTGGTTGAACCGAGGCTGTCGCCCGAACAACACGAGCGGCTCGTCGTCCTCGGATCGAACTCGCAAGTCGTCGAACGTCACACGAGCGCGATCACCCGTCGATGGGCGTTCGACTCAGCCATCTGCGGAGCGATCGGCGTGGTCTACGCAGTCGTCGGACTGATCGCCTTGGTCCGGGCCGGTACGGACGGTCCACTGTCAGAACCCATCGTCGAGGTGCTCGGCTTCGGCCACACGGCCGTGTTGGGGCTGATCGAGATCGGAGCCGGCATCGCCTTCTTGCTCGCGGCCGCAATGGCATCACGCGGTGCAGCGATCTTCTTCGGGACGACCGTCGGCATCGCCTCGTTCGTCGGCGCGATCGAAGCGGATCGATTCGAGCAACGACTGGGCATCGAGTCGTCATTCGCGTGGTGCTCGCTGCTCATGACCCTGCTTGTCGTCGTCACGGCGCTGCTCGTACCCAGGGTCGACAGCCAGACCACCACCTACGACCTCGAATAGCCGCCGAGCCCACGTTCGGCGCGCGAGCTGCGGTCCTCGAGCCGCAAAGCCCCTGGGTCGAACCGGCGGACCAGCGTGACGAGCGTGGCGGCGTGACACCGAAGACCTCCTGGGTTGTGAAGCAGCAGCACGCTCCACAATCCGGGAGGTCTTCACCGCGTCACGGCTCGCCCCGGCGCGCCTCTCACGCATGCCGGCCTTGACGTCAGCCGGCGACAACGGCACTTGGGCCACGGACCCATTCGACAAGTGAGGTCAGCTCGCGAACTCCTCGCACATGACCACCATGGGACGTCGGCGTGGGCTCCACATGTGCGGGGATCGTCGGAGCGATCCCACAGACATCGGCACACGCTGCCGGTACCCGTTGACGATGTTTTCGACAACGAGTCGAGGGTCGGCTGAGACGGTGCCAGCGCCGAGCCGGCAATGGCTCGTGGAAATCGCGGCAACCGCAACCTCGGTGTCGGCAACCTCCTCGAGGACGGCCGCGATCGACCGTGTGCCTCCAGCGACGACAATCACCGTGGCGCCCTTGCGAATGGCGTGCCGTGACGCTCGCGACGCACCGCTTGGCGAACTCACCAGGTGCCATACCGCCCCGACGTCAAGCGGGTCGAGCGCTTCTCTCAGACCGGCCAACAGATCTCGAGCGACTTTGACATTCACGACAACGGCAACGTTGGGGGCCGTGACGACCTCCAGTCCGCCGGCGCGGTCGACGACGCTCACTTCTCTCCCGGGCTGGCATCGCCAGGGAGGACGTCGTCGTCACGACGGTCCTGTAGCGCGATGAGCACCTCGGCATCGACCGCAGAGGCCATCGAGCCGTAGCCGAGCACCACCGTGCCCTGCGAACCACACACCGGGCAGGTCGAGGCAACGACGACCACCAGGTCTGCCGGATCCGACGCGCCCTCCAGCCGACGCATGCTGTGCATCGGGACCCGACGCGCCTCCACGACTGAGTTGCACGAGCCACAACGCAGACACCCCGGCTCCTCCGCCCAGAAGTCGGACGCGAAACCGCTGGCACGGTACCCGTCGATGACCTCCGTCAGCGTGGTCGTCTCGGATGGATCGTTGCTGCCTGGCGGCGTGGCGGCCGCTGCGTCTGATGATTGAGTCACGCCTGCCGAGTACCCAAACGGCCGGTCGAAGAACCAACGATCCAGAAAAAGGTCTTGCACGCTCACGGGAGCCGGCCGAGCACCACTCCAAGACGTCATGCCATCGCGTGCCAGTCTCGTGAACGATCAGATCGTCAGGTCAGCCAGTACTGGTGGACCCGAACGACAAGGCTCGCCGCCAGGTGTCGACGGCGTTGCTGGGGAGCGTCGTGTGAACGAGCTCGGCCTCGGGAAAGCGGGCGACTTCTGCTGCCATCGCACTGCGGTCGAAGTCTTCGATGAGGAGAACCAATGTCGCCGTCGAGGGGCGAACGGCTTGTTTGAACCAGGCGACCCACTCGTCGGGTACACCGAGATCGACAACCTTGGCGGTCACCGCTCCGACACCTGCACCAAGTGCGGCGCCAGCGGCCCAACCGACCGGACCCCCGAGTATCAGCCCGATCAAGCTCGCCCACAGCCCTCCCGTGATCGCGCTCGGCAGGGGAGAAATGTCTGCCGTCTCATCGACCACCGTCTCTCCTTGCGCGTTCTTGACGACGAACACCGCATCGCGGACCTGTTGGGTTCCACCCTGCGCAACCCTCATGGACGCGAGAAGGAACTCCTGCGCGCGAAGCACGTCGGTGAACGAGATGCCCACCAGGGCTCTGTTTCCGTGGTCCGCGGCGACGTCCGGCGAGCCGTCAGCTGCCAACTCGTCAGCCGCCCTGGTAGAGCGTTGATCACCCCTCTCGGGTATCTCACCGCTCTCGGGTACTCGGATCAAGTTCTCGGCCACTGCTTCGTCGGATGACATTCGTGTCCTCGCTGCTGCACCAGGGGTCTGGAAGTGAGAGGTCTGTGTGACCTCGTGGTTGGTGTGCCCACTCGACGACCGTTGCAAACGTCGATCCGTGGCGACATCGGTGTCGACATCGGTGTCGACATCGGTGGCGGCATCGGTGGCGGCACGGATCGACCAGGTGCGCCGACGTTGCTCAGGACTGGCAAGCGCCAGGCTGCTGATCGCGCTGCCGGCGGACGACGAGCAAAGCGACATCGTCATCGACCGATGCGGCGTTGCGCTTGGCCGCTCGGTACTCGAGCAGCGTCTTCACCGTCTCACTGGGCGATGAATCGTCGATCACCTCCATCATGCGATCGATGCTGACATCGATCAGCTCACCGCGTTGCTCGATCAGGCCATCGGTGTACAGCACCAAGGTGTCGCCAGGGCCGAAGTCGCATTCCGTGGAGTGGACGTCGTCACCGCTGTCCACACCCAGCCACGGCCTGTGACTGGCACCCAAGGTCAGATTCTTGCCTTCGTTGCGAAGCACCGGCGGAGGGTGCCCTGCGTTGACGTACGTCAAACGATGAGTCAGCTTGTCGATGCGGACGATCACCGTCGATGCATAGGCCTCATGACGTTGCAGCGAAGTGTCGGCGTGGCGCAGAACCGTGTCGATTCCCTCGCCTTCGGACAGCATGTGGCGCACGATCGTCTTGGCCTCCGCCATGATCGCCACCGCGCCGGGTCCGTGACCTGCGACGTCTCCGATGACGAACAGCACCGAGTCAGTTCGATCGATCACCGAGTACCAATCACCACCGATACCGACCGCATCGAGTGCCGACTCGTATGCGACCGCGATCTCGAATCCGGCCACCGATGGCGCAGCCATCAGCAGCGATGTCTGCAGTTGTTGGAGCACCGAGTGCTCCTGGTCGTGCTGGCGCGCGCGGGACAACGCCGAGTCGACGAGCTCTACGATCGTCAGTGCGAGCGATTCCGCAGTTGACGACCGGGCTTGCGCACGCGGCCACTCGACGACCAGGACCGTGCCGTCGACGGTCGGCAACGGGTAGCTCCGACGGATCGTGTCCGCTGCATCCGTGCCTCCGTCGCTACCACCACTCGCCTCGTCGACGACGCAGACCGATCTGGCGTCCAGGATCGGGGGCAAGGCCATCTCCACGATGTAGGCGATCTCGCGCGATGTCCGCGCCGCGGACACCGCACGCGTGAAGGCACCCAGCTGATCGACGCGATCTTTGACGACCTCACGGATCACGACCCGCTCGAGGGCCCGGCCGATGATCTCGGCGATCAGGGTCGCCGCTGCGGTCTGATCGTCGAACTCCTGCGGAGACATCTCCACCTTCCACCAGAAGCCGAGCACGGCGTCGGATGGATCCTGACCCACCGACACCGGCACGCAGATGGCAGCGCGGATTCCGGCTTGCTCGATCTCGCCGTCGTCCGGGTAGGCGGAGCGAATCGCCCGGCGCGTCGGCAGCCGCACGGTCTGCCCGCGTCTGACGCTGTCGGTGAGGGCGTTCGGCTGGTCGAGCCGCTGCACCGCGTAGCCATCGGCCTGATCGCCGCCCATTCGGCCGTCGCCCTGCACGATCAGCCCCACGCGCGCCGCCGAATCAACACGTCCGACGCTCACGTGGTCTGCGCCGATCGCTTGGCCGGCGTGCGCAGTTGCGATGTCGATCACCGTCTGCACGCTGCTCGCTTCTGCGAATCGCTCGACAAGACTCGCGATTCGTGCGTTTCGCTCGGCGACCACTCGTTGCCGACGACGTTCTCGGCGCTGCAACCTCTGGCTACGGGCTGCGACCGCCGTCGCGCCGAGGGTGCCGGTGAGCATCACACCTGTCAGCAGCCAGCCCCGCGGGCGACGGTCGTCGGCACGAACGGTGAATGTCTGACCGCCCAATGAAAACGAACTCGTGGCGCCGCCTACGGCGCGCTCGGTCAGTGGGATGTTCCCGAGTTCCAGGCTCACATCGTCGAGCCTCGCAAGATGGCCGATCGTCTGCGTGAGCCGGTCGAGATCGACGCCGCTCGACAGGTAGCCGATCACGTTGCCATCTCGGTCACGGACAGAATGGACCACGAAGATCCCCGGTCGGGCATTGGTCAGGAGCGAAACGGGACCGACAACCGCGGGGAGGCCGGTGGCGGCAGCGCGCGTGACGCCTTCCGCGCGGAACTTTTCACTCATCCAGTCGAAACCGAAGAGCCGAAGGGTCTGCTCGTTCTCGGGTTCGACCAAGGCAACAGCGACATGCTGCGGACGTGATGCTGCAGGGCCGAGCCCTCCCTGCGCGTCCTTCTCGACGATCAGAATCCCGTTCGCCGCTTCCCACTCGCTCCTGTCGCGCTCGGGCACCACCTCGGCGTAGGTCATGGCAGCGAAGACGGAATCGGTGAGGAGACTCGCGAACAGCGCTCGGAACTCCACCTCGTCGATCCGGCCGTCGACTGCCAGTCCATCAGCACCCCGCAGTGATGACACGCTGGATGTCAGCCGCGAGGACACCCGTTCACTCACGAGTTCGACGAGTTGGACATCGCGTTCGCGTGCCACTGCACCTGCCCTGTCGATCGACAGCACCGTGGCGGCGCCTCCGAAGCCGGCCAGCGCTACCAACGCCAGGGTCCCTGCGAACGACCTGATCTCGGAAGTCGAACCGGTTCCTCGCATCGGAGTCACCGTAGTGGGAAACGTCTCGAAGGCAGCTCGCGCCCGCGTTCCAGCGAGTCGGTTTGAACGGGGCACATCGCGGGAACGACGAGTCCGTGAAGATCCTCATTGCTGTCGACAGTTCCGAGACCTCTGTTGCCGCGGCCGATGCGGCGCATCGCCTGTTTGGCGAACACGCCGACTACCTGGTGATCAACGTCGCCAGTGACGTGCCGATCCTCTGGGGTGTTGACGCCCTGCAGTACGGAACCGTCTACCCCATCGCAATGCCAGGAGCAGGAGTGATTGGCGCCCTCCCGTTGACGGTCACTGGCGCTGGGGCGGAGGACGCCGCCAGCCGTAGGATCGAGGAATCCGAAGACCTGGCGGAGTCCGTTGCAGCCCAGGCGGGTGTGCCACATCCGCAGGTCCTCGCTGATTCGGGCGACGCTGCGGACGCCATCAACGCTGCAGCGCGTGAGCACGACGTCGACGTCATCGTGATCGGCTCCCACGACCGCGGTTGGGTGGAGCGGCTGTTCACGAAGTCGGTGTCCTCGACGGTTCTGCGCGAGGCCGAACTGCCCGTGCTCGTCGTCCGCTAGTTCCAGCGGATCGGAGGGCGAGGTCGTCGCCTCTGTCGCTGGGACTGAGACCCGATTCGGACTCCAGTTGAGGAAAGGCATCGCGGTGAACACCAAGCATCAAAAACACCAACGCTCCCGCGGCACTCGCGAGACGGTTGCTACCAGCGACGGCACCAGGTTGGCAGGAGCGGCCTGGTACACCGGTGCCGGTGTGCTGATCGCCACTGCAATCGGGCGCCTCTCACGGGCGCGGACCTCGTCGTGTGCGCACGTGCCCGGGTGGGTCCCGGTAGGTACGCATGCCTCGACCGGCTGCGGCGAGTAGCTGTCGATGCCTCACCGAACGGCATCGGCATCATGGGCCAGCGAGGGACGAGATCTGGTTCGCGCCGGCTCAGGCGGCTTGTTGGTCGGCATTCCGTTGCTCTACACCATGGAGGTGTGGTGGATCGGTGCCACGGCCAGCACGTCTCACGTGCTGGCGGCGCTGGCGATCGCATACCTTCCAGTCGTCGCGTTGAACAGGACCTCCGGGTTTCGAACGTCGAAGGACGTGCGTCTCAGCGACGCAATGATGGACGCGGTCGAAGCGCTGGCGGTCGGGGTGCTCTCCGCTGCCGGCCTGTTGGTCCTGCTTCGTGAGATCACACTGCAGACGCCTGTCAGGTCCGCTCTCGGCAAGATCGTCTATGAAGGCATGCCATTCAGCCTCGGCATCGTCCTCGCTCGTCATTTCCTCAGCGGCGATGCCGACGCGAGTCGACCGAGCAAAGAGACGTCGAAGCGTCGAGCGGGTTCTGCCGGAGCGCCCTCGGCAGCGCTCAGCCAATCGACAGCTGACATCGGCGGATCGCTCCTCGGCGCAGTCGTGATCGCCTTCGCGATCGCCCCGACCGACGAGGTGAGAGCCATCTCCTCCGCGCTGAGTCCCCTGCGCCTGATCTTGATCGTCGTCGTGTCGCTGGTCGTCTCGTACGGGATCGTCTTCGAGGCCGGCTTCGGCAGCCAGACCAACCGGCACGAGCACGCCGGCATCATGCAGAGTCCGGTGTCGGAGACCATGATCTCGTACCTGGTGGCGCTCTTCGCGGCCTGGGCGATGCTGCAGTTCTTCGATCGAACACCTCCGGGCACGCCTTGGTTCGCAACGCTGTCACAGGTGGTCGTCCTCGGACTACCCGCGGCGGTTGGCGGAGCCGCGGGTCGGCTCGCGGTATGAGTACTCGACTCCCACGCTCACGCCCCGAGTGGCTGACGTTCGGTGTCTCCGCAGGGGTGGTGATGGCCATGGTCGCGCTCATCGCAGTTCAGGCGGTAGGCACCTTCGAACCAGCAGCGCCCACTGCCGACCGCGTCGGTGAGACCCGCGAGATCGGTGAGCGATTCGTCGTCGACGTCGAGGTCACGAACCGCGGAGATGAGCCAGCGCAGAACGTCCAGGTCGTCGGCTCGATCATCGAGGACGACGAGGTCGTGGAATCCGGTGACCAGTTCATCGACTTCCTCGCCGGGGGCGAGACGGTGCTGCTCAGTTTCGTGTTCGATCGCGACCCCGATGCCACTGGCCCAGGCGAAGACGTCACGCAGTTCTCCGTCACCAGCTACGCCACGCCGTGAGCACGGCAATGCGCAATCACTCACCCCGGAACCACCCCTGTGTCGCGCCCACGTACTCCGCCACGAGCGGAGAGACGAGATCCTCTTCGAGGCCCCCGACAACGACGCCCCCGACCAAGTGCCATCCGACGCGCAGGTCGTCGTCCGCGAACGCGTTGTCAGGCGTGACGACGACCTCGAGACGTCTCGACCACGTTCTTGAGATGACGGAGCGATCGCTGGTTGCGCAGCTTGACCAAGGGCCGAGCGAACCGCGCGACGTGTTTGAAGCCGCCGACAGGGGTCTCGGTCATCCGCAGGGTGCACCAGTCACCCGCGGGCGTGAGATCGAACTGGACGATGGCCTCCAGCGCTGGCCGAGCTCTCGCCAAGAGCGTGAGCAGGTGCGGTGATTCGATGTCGCGAAGAGTCGTGCGATCGGGCAGCACCAGTAGTCCGAAGCCGACTGCGTGGTCGAACCAACTCCCTGGCTCTGGCCACTCTGGCGAGACCCTGCGAATCCTCTTCGTCCCGACGAGCCAACGTGGGTAGGTGTACGGGTCCGCCAACACGGCGTGCACCTCGGATGCCGTTGCATGAACGCGTTCTTCCGTCACGGTCGATCGCAACATCTCTCCTCTGTGTCGAGCAGGTCACCCATTGCGGGCGACCGAACAGGTGCGTGCACGACGGCTCGGAGCCGAACCGTCCAGGACAATGGCTGTCGACATGCGCGTGCTAGCTGGCGTCTCCCGTGTCGGCCGATCCTTCGCCACCGGCGTCGCGATCCTCGTCATCTTCGGTCGGTTCGTCACCGCTGTCGCGCGGACCCTGACCGCCGGTGTCGAGATTCTCGCCGTCTTCGGTCGGGCGGGTCTCGATGTCGTCGTCGTTGAGGTTTGAATCGTTGCTCATGAAGGGAACAGTGCCCGCGCATGACCAACGCCAAACATGATCCCCACATGCTGACGTTCCCCGCTCTCGGTCGCTGCGTGGGGGACGTGGAGCAGTTCGCGTCCGATACGTGGGGACAACGCGCGATGGTGCGCCGCGCGGCGGGGAGCTTCCGAGATCTCCGGCCATCGCTGCGCATGGTGCGCGACGGCGAGGCGATTCCGATCGGCTCGTACACCAAGTCGGTGCGACTCGGTGGCGTGTGGACCACCGACGTCGCCGATCCGCCGGCAATCACTCATCAGTTCCACACCGGCGCGACGTTGATCCTGCAGAGCCTCGACCGCACGCACAGGCCGCTCGTTCAGTTCTGTCGAGCACTTGAGGAAGAGATCAGTCATCCGGTGCAGGCGAACGCCTACCTCAGCCCGCCACACAGCGCAGGTCTGCTGCCACACGCAGACACCCATGACGTGCTCCTGCTCCAAGTGGAGGGCGGGAAGCGATGGACCGTCGCTGGGGTGGGTGCGGTCGACCTGGTGGCGGGAGATGTGGCCTACATCCCGCGCGGCTGTCGCCACAGCGCCGCGACCAACGCGAGTTACAGCCTGCACCTCACCATCGGCATCACAGCGGTCACGTTTCGCGACGTCGCCCAGCGCGCGTTCGCCTGTGCCCCCCACCTGGATTCGCCGCTTGCCCTCGGGTTCTCACGACGGCCGTCGGACGAGCAAGAACTCATGGTGGAAGACGCGTTGGCGGCTGCGATCGCAGGCCTGCTGGCGTGTGACGTACACGAGGTGACGGTCGCTGAGCAACGCCGCGCCAGGCAGATCGGCCGGACCCTGGGTTCGTTGTCGACCCACCTGATGCTCGAGACGCTGACCGACCAGAGCCGCCTCGCACGTCGTCCCGGAGCTACCGTCCGGCTGGACGATGATCGAGTGACGGTCGTGCTTCCCGACCGGGAGGTCCGCATGCCGCTCACCGTTCGCCGGGCGATCGACTCGATCTTCAGTTGCGACACTCTGACCGTTTCAGAGCTGGCCGGACTGGACGGGCCTGGGCGGCTCGTCCTGGCCCGACGGTTGATTCGGGAGGGTGCACTGGAGATCCGCTCCCCGGTCACCTCGTGATGACAACGCCACCCCCAGTTGCGCAGGGCTCAGGGCGCTCACCGACATCGATGATTCAGACGTCAACGCTCTGGGTACGGAGAACACTGACGCCGAGGAGGCCAAGTGCACACGAATCACCTCGAAGCCGGTCAGGGTGAGATCGCCCGCGCCGCAGAGCAGTTCGACCGGCGGCGCTTCCGCCCGTGGCAACCACCGACATGGGCCCGCCAAGCGGCCTGCTCGGGGAACTCCCAGCTCTTCTTCGGGCCGCTGCGCGAGCGAGCTTCTTCGCGAATTCAACGCGAGGCGCAGGCGCGATTCATCTGTCGTTCGTGCGGCGTGCAGCTTCCTTGCCGCGACCACGCTCGTCGTTTCGATGAGGCAGGTGTGTGGGGAGGCGAAAGCGAGTCGGATCGGGTAGCGCTGCGCCGCTCGGGCGCGTTCACGACACCCCCGACCTCTGCACCGTCGACCTCTGCACCGTCGACTTCGGTCAGCGTTCGCGCGCCGAGCAGGCGCTGAGCCCGTGGGCACCGGGAAGCCGAAGCCAGCAGCGGCCGGGGTTCCGGCGGTCGCATCGGCGTTCCGGCACACCCTCGGCGCGATGGGAGTCAAGGCGACCGCGCAGTCGTTGGCGGTCATCAACCAGCCGGGCGGCTTCGACTGTCCCGGGTGCGCCTGGCCCGAGGCGGCGCCCGCAGATCGTCACCGCATCGAGTTCTGCGAGAGCGGCGCCAAGGCGGTCGCCGAAGAGGCAACCAAGGCACGCATCACTCGCGCTTTCTTCGCCGAGCACACGATCGACGATCTCCGCGGTCGGTCGGACTACTGGTTGGGGCGCGCCGGCCGGCTGACCGAGCCGATGATCAAACGACCAGACTCAGATCACTACACGCCGATCGCCTGGGACGACGCGTTCGTGCACATCGCCCGAACGCTCCGCCAACTCGGATCCCCCGACCAGGCGGTGTTCTACACGTCCGGGAGAACCAGCAACGAAGCCGCCTTCGCCTATCAGTTGATGGTGCGGGCATTCGGCACGAACAACCTGCCCGATTGTTCGAACATGTGTCATGAGCCGACCAGCTTCGCGTTGCAACGCTCGATCGGAATCGGCAAGGGCTCGGTGCGCCTCGAGGACTTCGAACACGCGGATCTGATCCTCGTGGTCGGACAGAACCCGGGGAGCAATCATCCGCGCATGTTGACGACGTTGGAGGCGGCCAAGCACCGCGGCGCCCGGATCGTGGCCATCAACCCTCTTCCCGAAGCAGGGTTGCTGCGGTACAAGAACCCGCAGACACCACGAGGGTTGCTCGGACGCGGCACGCAACTCGCTGACCTTCACCTTCCGGTGCAACTCGGCGGCGACCAGGCGCTGTTCCAGCTCTGGAGCGCGTGGTTGCTCGCCCGTGACGCCGTCGTCCCAGGATCGATCGATCGAGACTTCGTCGGTCGTCACACGTCAGGTTTCGGGGCGTTTGCCCGGCACCTGGAAGGCACTGACCACGCGGCACTGCTCGCCAAGACCGGGTTGACCGACGACCAGGCTCGTACGGCATTCGACATGATCGCCCGAGCCGAGCGGATCATCGTGTGCTGGGCGATGGGCATCACCCAGCACGTGCATGCGGTCCAGACCATCGACGAGATCACCAATCTCATCTTGCTCGGCGGACACATCGGTCGAGTCGGTGCCGGACTGTGCCCCATTCGCGGTCACAGCAACGTGCAGGGCGATCGCACGATGGGCATCTTCGACAAGCCCGATCCAACGATGCTCGATGCCCTCGAAGCCACGTTCGGGGTCACGATGCCTCGCGAACACGGTGTCGGGTCGGTGGATGCCGTCCGCGCCTTCGCGGACGGGCGCGCACGTGTTCTGGTCAGCCTTGGGGGCAACTTCGTTCGAGCCGTGCCTGACAGCGACGCCATCGAGGCAGCCATGGCAGCAACACCGTTGACGGTGCACATCTCCACCAAGCTCAACCGGTCCCATCTGGAGTGCGGCCGAACATCCATCATCCTGCCGACGCTCGGGCGAACCGACCGGGACGAATCGACGTTCGGAAGTCAGTTCGTCACGGTCGAGGATTCGATGGGCATCGTGCATTCGTCGGAGGGCGTTCTCGATCCCCCTTCGCCGAACCTTCGCAGTGAGGTCGCGATCATCTGCGATCTTGCACGAGCACTCTTCGGCGATCAGCACTCGGTGCCATGGATGCGATGGCGTGAGGACTACGACGTCTTGCGGGATTCGATCGCGAAGACGATCACCGGCTTCGAAGACTTCAATCGGCGAGTTCGCGAGCCGGGAGGATTCTGCCTTCCGCACCCACCTCGAGACGAACGTCGCTTCCCGACGGCGGACGACCGGGCTCAGTTCACCGTGACGCACGCCGCCACTGTGTCGTCCCCTCCTCCGCTCCTCCTCCAGACACTCCGATCACACGACCAGTACAACACCACGATCTACGGACATCACGACCGATATCGAGCCATCTCCGGGGATCGACGAGTGATCATGATGAACCCCGACGACGTCGCAGATCGCGGTCTCGAGGATGCAGACATCGTCGACATCGTGAGCCTTCTTCCCGGCCCGGAGCGACGCGCCGCCGGGTATCGGATCATTGCGTATCCCACTCCGCGCGGCTGTGCTGCTGCCTACTTCCCCGAAACGAATGTCCTCATGTCACTCGATCACTGCGGCCCAGAGTCGCAGACGCCCGCCTTCAAGGCGGTGCCGATCAGAGTCGAGCGGGCGACGGCCGCAGCCGACGAACCGACAAGGCCTGCGCACCGACCGTCCCCGTAGGGGACGGTCGGTGCGAGTCGCACCACCGAGTTCGCCCTGCCCGCCCGGCGGCGAGTGGACGACGGTTCAGGTGGACGCTTTCGAAGCGGTGTCGGCCTGCCAGTCGAGAGCGCCCAGGCCGATGGTTGCGTCCGGGGCCTGCGCGGAGAACTCTCGGGCCCAGAGCCTGATCGACCGGCACTGACGAATGAAGGTTCGCGCGCCGTTTCGGCCGGCCAGGTTGACGTACCCATCATCCAGATCGCCCACCATGCCTCCGACCAAGTGCTTGCAGGCTGGCGTGTCAATGGCCAAGTTGATGTCCTCGGTGGTGGCCATCGGAAGTCCTCGCTGGTGGCCAACGAAAGTCCTCGCGGTCAGGCCTCCTTGTTGCGGGT
>JAYUSX010000139.1:0-5014 GCA_043755475.1 Actinomycetota bacterium | reverse complement strand
TGTTGTCGAGGCACAACGTGAACGACAGGAGGGCTCCGGCGATCAGCGCCGGGGCAATGAGCGGAAGCGTGATCTCACGGAAGGCTGTTGCGGGCGTCGCGCCGAGGTCGGCGGCGGCTTCTTCGAGCGATTCGTCGAGCCCGGCCAACCGGGCCCGCACGATGAGGGTGACGACAGCCGAGGCATACAGCGACTGACCGACCCACAGCCTGAGCAAACCGAAGTTCAGCGGGCCGATGTTGTTCTTGAACGGACCACCGAGCTGTTCCATCCACGTTGCGAGCGAGATGGCGTCCATGATCTCCGGAGTCACGAGGATCAAGAAGACCAACGCCAGGAAGATCGAGGTCCACTTTCCCGGCCGCCGGGCGAGTGCCACGCCGCTCAGTGATCCGATGACCACTGCGATCGCTGTCGCCCCGAATGCCGCCGTGAACGAGTTCCGCATCGCGTCGCCGATGTTCGCGTCGCGGAAGATCGTTCGGTACCAGTCGGTCACCAGGCCGTTGATCACGACGGCGAGCGCGAACGTGGCCACCGCGATCCATCGCTGTGCCGACGGTCCGATGCGCCCACTCATGCGAAACACGATCTTCGGGATGACCACACCGGCCAAGCCGATCAGCAAGAAGCGCACGAGCATCGCGACGGTATCGCCCGATCGGAACAGCGCGCCCCACCACTGAGTGCTCACGCCACCCCAGATCGAGAACGACCCCCCAGCGTTGAACGAATGGACGATCACGAGCACGATCGGGATGAACATGAACAGCAGCACCATGATCACCCACCCGGCGAGGACCAGCTTCAGGATCTCTGGCCGAGCACGACGGGCGGTGCCCGACGCCGTCACCGCGAGCCCACGCTGGTAGATCCGTTCGCGGATCGGTGCCACGAGTGGGGAGACGAGCCGCACGATGCGAGGGACGATCCAGACCGCGATCACCCCGACAAGCAGGGTGAGCAACACGGCCACGATCATCAGCACCGCCATGGCCGAACCCAACGGCCAGTTGCGTGCGCTGGTGAACTGCGATGCGACCATCGCCCCGATCATGTTTCCCTTGGCGCCGCCGAGCACCGTTGCCGTCACGTAGTCGCCGCACATCGGGATGTAGGTGAGCAGCGTTCCGGCCGCGATGCCAGGCGCTGCCAATGGCAGCGTGACGCCGAAGAACGTTGCGAGACGGCCAGCGCCGAGGTCCTTGCTCGCTTCACGCATGCCCAGGTCTATCCGGTCGAGCGCGACGAACAACGGCAGGATCATGAAGCCCAGATAGTTGTAGACGATCGCCAGTTGCACCGCCGTCTGGGTCTCGAGCACCTGTAGAGGGCCATCGGTGAGACCCCAGTCCTGCAGCCAACCGGACAACGCCCCGTTCGGCGCGAGCGGGATACGCCAGGCGACGGTTCGGATGAGGAAGCTCGTGAAGCTCGGAATCACGATGAGGGCGAGCAATGCGGCGCGCCACTTCTCGCGCACCTTGAAGGCCACGAAGTACGCAACCGGCAGGCCGATCAGCACGCAGAGGGTGGTCGCGACGAGTGCGATCCGGATGGTTGCCTTGAACGTGGTGAAGAACACCCCATCCGGATCGAGCACGTCACGGTAGTTCTGCAGGGACGGGTTCGCGAAGTCGACCGGGATCCGTTTGGTCGAGTCCTTCGTGGCGAACGAGTAGACCACGACGATCGCGATCGGCACGACGAAGAACAACGTGTACCAGACGAACGATGGCAGCGCGAGGCCGAACCTCGGCCCGCGCAAGCGTCGCTTCGAGGGCCCGATCGCCGCGGTCACAACGGATCAGCCCCCGGCCTTCGCCTTGACCTTGTTCATGATGTCGACGATTCGATCTTCGGCCGAGTTCACGGCTCCGGTACGCATCGTCGCAACCTCCGCGTCGGTGAAGAAGATCATGTCGCCGTCGACCAGGTCGGGCACCAACTGTGCGAGCAGGGTGTCGATGTCCTTCATACCACTGTGGTACCCGTGGTAGTTGAGGTCCTTGATCGAGATCTCGGGCGTCAGCAGCCAGTTGATCCACGCATGCGCCGCTTCAGGGTTGGGCGACCCAGCGGCGATCGCGTAGGTGTCCATCCAGAGCTCGGTCTCGGGGCTGCCCAGCGCCCACTTCCACTCGCTTGGGTCACCACCGGCCTCTGCGATGCGCACGAATGCCTGACGAGCATCGCCGTTCCACACCATCGACGAGCCATAGGCGCCCTCGGCGATCTTCGTCGAGGGGTAGCTGTCGAACGCCTTGATGTGCTGGGCGAACTCGTCGACGAGGTACTTCTCACACGCGTCGATGTCCTCGGTCTTCTCAGTCGTCCAGTCGATGCCGTTGGCCCAGTAGTACATACCGGTGACGTTGTTGGGAGAGTCGAGCACCGAGGTCTGCCCACTCATCTCGTTCTGCGTGGTGGCGATGAAGTCGGCCCATGACGTGATGTCACGGCCGAGCTGCGCCTTGTTCCACATGTAGCCGGTGGAGCCCCAGTCCTTGCAGACGCTGTAGTCGTTCGTCGGGTCCCAAGCCCTTCCGAGATAGAGCGGGTCGACGTTGATGATGTTCGGCAGGAGGGTCTTGTCGAACTTCTCGAGGAGGCCGAGCTCGATCATCGTCGGCACGTACGGGCCCGTGGGGACCACGATGTCGTAGCCGCTCGAGCCGTTGCTGGCCGAGAGCTTCGTGATGAGATCCTGGTTGCTCGGGTAGTAGTCGACCTTCATCGACACACCGAGGTCTGCCTCGGCCAAGGCACCCACGATTTCGGGGTCGTTGTAGTCGCCCCAGGTGTACATCGACAAGGTCCCCGACGCTTTGTTGACGACGTTGCTGTAGTTGCCGAGCACGCCGGAACCCGGGGCGGTCGAACCGCCTGTCGCCGCCGAGGTGCCTGCGGTCGTGGGGTCGGTGGCACTACCACCGTCGTCACTGCTGCCGCAGGCAGCGAGGAAGGCAACACCGGCGGCAGCGCCTCCGATCTGTAGGAACGAACGCCGCGAGAGCGCCTGGCGGAAGCTCTCGGGCGCCAGGATCCTGAGCGGTGCTGGGCGGTTGGTCATGAAATCTCCTTCACGTTGGAACTCCGTCACGTTGGAACGTGATGTTCAGCTGCTTGTTTCCGCGGCCGGCTCGACGATGACGAGATCCGCTTGGTCGGCCGAGAACTGATACACGTCGGCAGCGCTCCAGTGGCACCAGATGGTGTCACCGAGCGACATCCGCGGTGCGGTCTGTCGAGGGAGGAGGGCGATGATGTCGCGCTCGGTCGTGCGCACCACGAACTGCAAGGTGTCGCCGTAGTGCGAGATGCTCGCCACGGACCCGGAGACCTTGTTGGCATCTGCGCCGGGTTCGACCGCCGACAGCAGGATGCACTCCGGCCGAATCGCCGCCAGCGCAGCTTGGCCCGCGGCGACGCGCTCTTCGGGCGACGAGCTCACGAACACCGTGCCGTCGTTGGCCCTCACGCCGCTGTTGCCGGTGGACGTGCCCCGCCAGAAGTTGTTGCGACCGATGAACCCGGCAACGAATGCCGACGCGGGCCGTTCGTACACGGTCTCGGGATCGGCCAGCTGCTCGACGTGACCTTCGAGCATGATCGCGATGCGGTCGCTCATGCCCATCGCCTCTTCCTGGTCGTGGGTGACGAAGATGAAGGTGATGCCGAGCTGGCTCTGCAGCAGCTTGAGCTCGATCTGCATCTCCTCACGCAGCTTGCGATCGAGTGCACCGAGCGGCTCGTCGAGCAACAGCACGCTCGGCCGGTTCACGAGAGCGCGGGCGACGGCCACACGCTGCTGCTGGCCGCCGGACATCTGCCGGGGCCTGCGCTCGGCCAACTTGGTCATCTTCACCATGTCGAGTGCTTCGGCGACCCGGGTGGAGATCTCGCTCTTGCCCACGCCCTTCTGCCGCAGCCCATAGGCGACGTTCTCGGCGACAGACATGTGGGGGAACAGCGCGTATGCCTGGAACACGGTGTTCACGTCGCGCTTGTACGGCGGCACGCCCTGCACGTACTCGCCGCTGATGCGGATGAAACCCTCGTCCGGCTGCTCGAAGCCGGCGAGCATCCGCAGGGTGGTGGTCTTGCCACAACCGCTCGGGCCGAGCAACGACAGGAACTCACCGGGGTTGACCGTCAGGTTCAATCGGTCGACTGCGGTCATGGTGCCGAACCGTTTGGTCACGTCGGTCAGCTCCACGCTGCCGCGCACTCCCAAGGCGCCTTCGACTCTCGATGCGGTTGCCGTCACAGATCTCTACTCCCCCGAGCGTTGCCGTGTGTCTGGTTCTACCACGGCGTTGACCAACTCTTGACCGTTCCCACTTCGTCCGACGGCCGCAACGCTGGCACGAACACCGGGTGTCGCGCAAGGGATTCGATGATGAACGGCATGTTTCGCAACGGATTCCCTTGCATGGAGGGGCGTCGACCGACAGTATTCGTAGCGATGAACCGCGCCCCCAACTCACTCGACGAGGTCGATCGTGCGATCATCGAACGGCTGCAGGCGGACGGCCGCATTCCGTACACCCGCTTGGCAACCGCGGTCGGCCTCTCCGAGGCCGCCGTCCGTCAACGGGTGCAGCGCCTGCTCGATGCCGGGATCATGCAGGTGGTCGCGGTCACCAACCCGCTGTCGGTCGGATATCGGCGGATGGCGATGGTGGGCGTGCGCACGGAGGGCCCGATCGACGGCATCGCAGCCGCACTCCAGCAGATGCCCGACATCGACTACCTGGTGGTGACCGCCGGATCATTCGACCTCATGGCCGAGGTCGTGGTCGGCGATGATGCCGACCTGCTCGACCTCACCAACCGCATCCGGCGCGTGCCGGGCGTGCAGAGCACCGAGACGTTCATCTACCTCGATCTCGTGAAACAGACGTTCACCTGGGGCGCCCACTGAACCCCAGCCCCGCGATGAGAGATGAGCGCCGCTGGAGCGCTCATCTCTCATCGTGGGGCTGGGGTTGGGCGGGGACGTGTGGCGAGC
>JAYUSX010000138.1:0-5054 GCA_043755475.1 Actinomycetota bacterium | reverse complement strand
CGAGTTGCCACGGACCGCGACGGGAGGCCCGTTCGAGACGATGGCCCATGTGCGCGAGGTGATGACGTTGCGACCTGGGGCCGTGCCGTCACCGATCTGGACGCTCCCACCGGACACGAAGTTCCCCACCCACACGCTGTACCTCTGGTCGAACCCGCTCGGCTTCGCGTTGCCGGTCGCGTTCGTTCCGATGAAGTTGCCGAGCACCACCTTGGGGAAGCCCGCTGCCGCACCGGCCACTTGGATGCCGAAGTCGTTGCCGGAGATCAGGTTGCCACTGCCCGGTGCGGTACCACCGACGGTCGCGGTGGCACTGGCGCTCAACGACACGCCGTTCGCCGATCCCCCACCTCCCGCGAGGCCGACGGTGCCGGTCTTGTCGGTGCCGAGGTAGTTGCCGATGATCGTCGCGCTGCCGCCGTTCTCGACCGACACGCCGCCCAGCACACCCAGTGCGACGTTGCGTTGGGCGGGTGCGGTACCGCCGATGACCGCGTTGTCCCCGAAGACGTTGACTCCGAAGATCGACGTCGGCGTCGCCTTGAGCGTCCCGGCAGCATTCGTACCGAGGAAGTTGCCCTCGATCACTGCACGGCTGGCGCCGGCAAGGATCCTGATGCTGGCTCCCGTGTCGGGCGAGAACCCGGGTCGATCGTGTCCATTGATCACCAACCCGCGCACGACGACGTCGTCCGCGACCACATCGAGCCCGATCCGATTCGTGAACGCGCCCACGTTCCCCTGACCGCTGAGCTCGATCAGCAGCACGGCGTCCGAGCCGACGGCGAGCGTGTTGGCCGACGCACCGGGCTGGGTGTAGCCGTCGATCGTCACCGTGTCGGTGAGCTGCGGCAACGGCGATAGCGGCGCGATCGTCTGCACCCCGGCCCCCGGGATGGCGAAGGTGATCGCGTCGGAGCCGGCGTGGGCGTTCGACTCCTGGATCGCGGCACGCAGGGTGCACTCCCCCGGCGAGGCGGTCTCGCACACGTCGTCACCTGGGTTGGCATCGACACCGTCACCGGTGCTGGTGACGGAGTAGGCGTCGATCGTCACCGGCGCGGAGAACGGTGAGGTGTTGCCGTTGGCATCGGTGGCAGTGGCGACGATCGAGTCGCCTGCAGCGATGCCCGGGAGGACACCCAGGCTGACGGTCTCACCGCCCGGCGTGACCGGCAGGGTGGTGGATCCGATGTGCCGCCGGCCCTCGCCACTGATCGCGTTGTCAGCCTCGTAGAAGTCGATCTCGATCGGCGCCGTGGCGTTCGGCGCTACCGAATCGATCGAGACGGCGATCTGGAGGTCCGGGGCGAGGTCGGCGGAGATGATCTCCGGACTGTTCTGGAGGTTGTTGGGTCCCGTGTCGGCGTCGTCGACGTCGTTGGCCGGGCCGGCATCGAGCAGGATGCCCAGGCCGCCGTTGTTGAAGATGCTGTTCCGGCCGATACGGATCCCGGTGCCGGAATCGACTCGCACCCCGGGCCCCGTGTTGTAGGCGATGACGTTCTCGCCGCCGACACCACCGATGGTTCCCGTGGTGGCGGCGAACGAGAACAGCCAGATGCCTTGGCTGTTGCCGATCGGGGTTGTTCCATCGACGCCGACCCCGATGTAGTTGCCGACGACCTGGATGTTCGCCTCGGTGGTCGAGCCGAGCGAGATACCGCCCTCGCTGAGGTTGCCGCTGATGACGTTCCGTCCTGCGATGGTCCCATCGCCGATCCGGGTGTTCACGGAGTCGAAGCCCGAGACCACGCCGCCACGGCCGTTCGGGAGGGCGCTCAACCCGGAGACAGCGGTGCCGATCAGGTTGCCCACGATGAGCGTCCGCTCGGCCGCGAGGTAGATGCCGGCATCGGAGTTGCCCGACAGCAGGTTGCGTTCGATCCGGTGGTTGCCGCCACCACCGAAGGTGCACGAACACACGCCCGACAGGTTCGGGACCGCGACCGTGCCGGTGCGGTCAGTGCCGATCAGGTTGCCGCTGACCACATTGGCGGTCGCCGTGCCGGTGATGAAGATGCCATCGTTGGCATTGCCGGAGATGACGTTGCGCGTGGCCGCGCCGGCCCCGCCGAACACGGAGGCGTCGCCGCCGTTGACCAGCACGCCGTACGAACCGTTTCCCGCATCCGTCGTGCCGTCGGGGGCGATGCCGATGAAGCTGCCCTGGAGGGTGGTCTGGAAACCGGCGACGATGCCGTTGGAAGCGAACCCGGTGACTGCAACGCCGCGAACCGTCGCCGGAGCGTTCAGGACGAGACCCGAAGCGCCCGCACCTGCAGCCGTGCCGCTCAGTGTGATGGCGATCACCGCGTTCGAGCCGACGGTAAGCGTGTTGCGGAAGCTGCCGGGCTGGGTGGAGCCATCGATGATGACTTCGTCCGAGATGTTGGGGAGCGGACTGCTCGGGGAGATGGTGTTCAGGCCCGGGGTGGGGAGTTCGAACGTGATGAGGTCCCGCTCGGAGTGGGCATTGGCCTCCTCGATCGCGGCGCGCAACGTGCACTGCCCCGCCGAGGTGAGGCACACGTCGTCACCGGGCGTGACGTCGGAGCCGTCGCCGGTGCTGTTGACCGTGTAGCTCGGCAGGTCGACCCGCCCGATCGAGCGAGTCGTCCGGTTCGTGAAGAACAGATCGCCGCCCGGGCCGGCGGTGATGCCCCACGGCCGATTCACGCTGGCATCGGTGTAGCTCGTCACCACGCCGGCGGTGGTGATCCGGCCGATCGTGTTGCCGGTGGAGTTGGTGAACCACAGAGCCCCGTCGGCGGCGCTGACGATGTCGACCGGTTCGGAGATGGTCACGTCGGTGAACCGGGTGACCACGCCGCTGGTCGTGATCCGGCCGATCGAGTTGCCGGCGAGGTTCGTGAACCACAGGTTGCCGTCCGGCCCGGTGGTGATGCCCTGCGGGTTGACGATCAGCGGATCGGTGAACAGCGTGACTGCGCCGGCGGGCGTGATGCGGCCGATCGAACTGTTCGAGAAGGTCGGGCCCGTGCCCAGGTTCGTGAACCACAGGTTCCCGTCGGGGCCCGCGGTGATGGCGTTCAGCCGCCCGCCCGACGGCAACGTGACGGGGAAGCTGGAGACGGCACCGCCGGTGGTGAGCCGCCGCCCGATCGAATGCGTCCCGGCACCGGTGTTCTCGTTGGTGAACCACAGGGCACCGTCGGGTCCGGTGGTGATCCCCTGCGGCTCGACGATGGTGGGATCCGCGAACGACGTGGTGGTCGGTGATGCGCTCGGCCCGAACACCTTGGTGATGCAACCGCGCCCGGCGGCGCAGTCGCCCGACTCGGTCACCCACAGGCTGCCATCGGGGCCGAGCGTGATGTCGTTCAGGGGGTTTGGGCGGCCGAAGCTCGGGAAGGAGGCGGGCTCGATCCTCCACAGGGGGCCCGTCGTAGGGCCGATGTTCCAGATGACTCCGTCTGCCGACATCGCGATGCCGATCGGATCGTTGGACTGCAACGTCGGTCGGACGAACGACACGACGGGGTCGGCAGCAACGGCGGTGAGTGGGGCGCCAACGACGACCGCCATCACGGTCACGCCGGCGATGAGGCTCGCCGCGAGGCCGAGGCGCCCGAGGACACCTCGCCCGCGAGCACGCCCCTGTCGTCCGCCGACCCGGTTCGCATCCATCCGTCCGCTCATCGCCCACTCCTCCACCGGTGCACGTGGCACCCTCCGCACGAGCCGGCACGTCACGCGTGCGTCGGCCCTTGCCCGATCAATCAACCATCGAGGTGTTGCAGCAGCGCGTCACCTCAAGATCACGTCAAGCTGACGTCAGCCTCACCTCATCCGAGTCACCTCAGCGTCACTGGCAGGTGCTCCACGCCGCGCAGCACCATCCGGGCACCCCATGCCGGCTGCTCGTAGGCCGCCGTCATCCGCGGGAAGCGCCTCACCAGCCGGGGCAGTGCGATCTGGGCCTCGAGCCGCGCCAGCGCGGCACCCAGACAGTGATGCGGCCCGCCTCCGAACGACACGTGGGTGTTCGCGCCCTCACGAGCCAGATCGACACGGTCCGCGGTCGGACCCCACTTGTCGGGGTCACGATTCGCGGCGCCCAGGCCGAGCAGCACCACCGAGCCGGCGGGGATGACGACGTCGCCGACCGTCAGATCGTCGGCTGCGATGCGCCGGGTGAACTGCACGGGTGAGTCGAACCGCAGCATCTCCTCGATCGCGTTCGCGTCGAGGCTCGGGTCGGTGCGCAGCAGGTCGAGCTGGTCGCGGAACTCGAACAGGTGGGTCAGGCCGTTGCCCACCAGGTTGAGCGTTGTCTCGTGCCCGGCGATGTAGAGCAGCAGCACCTGCGAGAGCAGTTCGTGGTCGCTGAGGGCGTCGCCGTCCTCGTTGGCCTCGATCAGCGCCGTCAGGATGTCGTCGGCCGGATGGGCACGCTTGTCGACGATGATTGCCTCGAGGTAGGCGACCATCTCCCGCGAGGCGGACAGCACTGCGTCGCTCTCCTCGGGCGTGAGCAACGGGTCGAGCGACTTGGTGATTGCATGCGACCAGCGGCGCAGACTGGGGATGTCGTCGTGGGGCATGCCCAGCATCTCGGAGATGATCTGCGCAGGCAGGAGCAGCGCATAGTCGTCCATCACGTCGATGCCATCGCGGGCCGTGGCCGCCAGGAGCAGGTCCTCGACGATCGTCTCGGCGCGCACCCGCCAGTCACCGATCGCCTTCGGCGTGAACACCTTGCTGACCAAGCGGCGCAGGCGAGCATGGTCGTCGTCGTCCTTGCGCAGCATCGATTGACCGGCCTTGTCGTTCCTGCCGAGCCGCGCCCGTTCGGCGTCGATCGATGGCGTGCTGTTGGCGTAGCTGATCGACACCTTCAGCGAACGGTCCCTGGTCAGGCGGTGCACATCGGCATAGCGAGTGATCATGTAGGTCTGCGAAGCCTTGGCAAAGTGCACGGGGCCCTGGCGGCGCAACGCGCCATACTGCGCGTACGGATCGGCGAAGTAGCCCGGGGCGTGGGGGTCGAACACCACCGCGGCCTCGCTGCTCGCCGAGGCGGTGACTGC
>JAYUSX010000137.1:0-5076 GCA_043755475.1 Actinomycetota bacterium | reverse complement strand
TCGCATTGTCGTTGTAGGCGGCGGCTCCACCGGCGTCGACACTCGACGAGCTGTTGTTGCTGTTGCCCGCCCATCGGCCGGCCTCGCCAGAGATGTATGAATCACCCAGGCTCACCACCCACGGCGAACCCACGCCGGCGCCATCGGCATGAACGATCGGCGGTGCAGGCGCTCCGAGCGTCACGGCCGCAGCCATGACGGTCGAGGTCGCGCAGACGGCAACGAATGCTGACGTGATCTTCCCCACGGTCGCCTCCCACGCCCGCCCCCACGGCGAACACGTCGAACGGTAGCCATGCCGACCGACGGCGGTCAACGAATCACTCGGCTCCGAATGTCCAGTCGATCGACGCCAACTCGCCCGGGAACCGGGACTTTGGTCCTGTGCCCCGGTGACCTGCGCCCCTGCCCGGCCTCCCGACCCCGTCGGTACGGTCGACTTCGTGCCTCACAACCCTGTTTCACGTCGGCGACGCGTCTTTTCGACGTTGGCGCTGACCATGGTCGTCGCCCTTGTCACCGTGTCGTGCTCGGATGACCCGGCGGACGTCGCTCCCCCCACCACCCCGCCGGAGTCCACGGTCGCGCCCACGACCACGCTGATGCCCGACCAGGAGTACGACATCGTCGGAACCGCCTTGCAGGCGACCTTCTTCACCCAGCTCGCTGCGTACGTGGTCAACGCCGGCCTGGTCGAGACGTTGCGCGGCGGCCCGTTCACCGTGTTCGCGCCGACCGACGAGGCGTTCGCCAAGATCCCGGCCGACATCCTGCGCGCCGTCGAGGACAACGACCTGCTCGCGACGGTGCTCACGTACCACGTGGTGGCAGGCGAGATCGCCTTGGCCGACTTGAAGGACGGCGAGTTGCAGACGGTCGCCGGGACGCCGCTGACCATCAGCCACGTCGGCGATCAGGTGTATGTGAACGGCAACGCCGTGGCCGCCGGCGATGTCGCCGCGACCAACGGTGTGATCCACGTGATGGGCGATGTGCTGGTGTCGCCGCTCGGCGACATCATCGACGTCGCAACCACCCTGCCCGGATTCGAGACCCTGGCCACGTTGGTCACCCAGGCCGACCTCATCGACACGCTGAAGGGTGACGGTCCGTTCACCGTGTTCGCACCACTCGATGCCGCGTTCGAGGCGTTGCCGCAGGCGACGGTCGATGCGGTGACATCCGATCCCGAGTTGCTCGCCACGGTGCTCACGTATCACGTGGTCCCCGGCAAGATCTCGCTGTCGGACATGAGCGACGGCGACACGCTGGAAACCGTCGCCGGGATCGAACTGAAGATCACCAAGGACGAGGCCGGCACCACATTCGTCAACGGCATCCCGGTCGCGGTGGGCAACGTGCAGGCCACCAACGGAGTGATCCACGTGCTGGCCGACGTGCTCATTCCCCCGAGCTGAGCCCCGAAGGCCACGAGGGCCAGCGCCCCAAGGCTGGCCACTCGTGACACGGCGGGAGCACCGCACGCCGCACGAGTCGCCACCACACTTCCCCCGTGGCCCGACACGTCGGCGCGCGGTTCATCCGTCGGCCTACCCGATCGGTCCGACGGCCGAATCACACGGCGCCATCCCGCCAAGGTCCGAGTACCGTCGAGTCGGCCATGACAGACGACGCGCCGCAGACGGTCGGGCAACCAGGCCGCCCAGATCACACCGCTCCACCCGGCCGAGGCGCCCAGCCCGCCCGCAACGGGGCGCGTCGGCGCCGCGCCCGCGCCGAGGGCGCCGACCCGTCGCCTGATCGCGACGACCCCCGGACTGCCCTGCGAGGCGCGACGCTCGACACGCTGCGCGCCGGCGGCCTTCTGGTGCCTGCCGAGGGCCTGCCCATCGGCGAACGATGGGATGATCTCGCGGCCGCGCTCCAACAGCACCAGGTGGTCGTGGTCGCAGGCGAGACAGGCTCGGGCAAGAGCACCCAGCTGCCCAAGCTCTGCCTTCAACTCGGTCGAGGCGTCGCCGGCATGGTGGGCCACACCCAACCCCGCCGCGTCGCCGCACGAACGATCGCTGAGCGCATCGCCGAAGAACTGGGAGTCGAGCTCGGCTCGGCCGTCGGGTACACGGTTCGCTTCACCGATCGCGTGGCCGACGGCACCCTCGTGAAGGTGATGACCGACGGCATCCTGCTCGCGGAGATCCAACGCGACCGGATGTTGCGCCGCTACGACACGATCATCATCGATGAGGCCCACGAACGCAGCCTCAACATCGACTTCCTGCTCGGCTACCTGCGTCAGCTGCTGCCTCGACGCCCCGACCTGAAGTTGATCGTCACGTCGGCCACGATCGACACCGAGCGCTTCGCAGCGCACTTCGGCGACGCCAGCGGGCCTGCACCCGTGATCTCCGTCGAAGGTCGCACCTTCCCGGTCGAGATGAGGTACCGACCGATCGGCGACGATCCCGACGACGACCGCGATCAGGTGCAGGCCGTGATCGATGCCGTGGAGGAACTCGGGCACGAGGGGCCGGGAGACGTCCTCGTGTTCCTCAGCGGTGAGCGCGAGATCCACGACACCGCCGACGCGATCCGACGCCTGAAGCTTCGCGACACCGAGGTGTTGCCGCTGTACGCCCGGCTGTCGGCTGTCGAGCAACACCGCATCTTCCAGTCCCACCCGGGCAGGCGGGTCGTGCTTGCGACCAACGTCGCCGAGACATCCCTCACCGTTCCAGGGGTGCGCTACGTGGTCGACGCGGGTGCGGCTCGAATCTCGCGATACAGCCTGCGACTGAAGGTCCAGCGACTACCGATCGAGCCGGTGTCGCAGGCGTCCGCCAACCAACGCGCCGGACGCTGCGGCCGCGTCGCGGCGGGCGTGTGCATCCGCCTCTTCAGCGAGGACGACTACCTCGGGCGCCCCGAGTTCACCGAACCCGAGATCCTGCGTACCAACCTTGCATCGGTGATCTTGCAGATGACGGCGTTGGGACTCGGCGACGTCGCGGCGTTCCCCTTCCTCGATCCACCCGACGCCAGGGCGATCCGCGACGGGTTCGCGCTGCTCGAGGAGCTGGGCGCGATCCGCAGCGACGACGACCGCGAGCTGCGCCGGCTCACCCCGCTCGGCACCCAGCTCTCGCGCCTGCCCGTCGATCCCCGCCTCGGCCGCATGGTGATCGAGGCCGAACGCCATGGGTGCGTCCGCGAGGTGCTCGTGATCGCCTCTGCTCTGTCGATCCAGGATCCGCGCGAGCGGCCCGCTGAGCACCGTCAAGCTGCTGACGAGATGCACCGGCGATTCGCCGTCGATGGCTCCGACTTCCTTGCGTTCGTGCGTCTGTGGGACTACCTGCGCGAGCGCCAGCACGAGCTGGGTTCGAGCCAGTTCCGCAAGCTGTGCCGCAGCGAGTACCTGAACTACCTGCGCGTGCGCGAGTGGCAAGACCTGTACAGCCAACTGCGACAGGTGGCCGGGCAGCTCGGCATCCGCCACGGCAGCGAGGCCGGCCATCCCGACCGAGTGCACCAGGCCCTGCTCTCGGGTCTGCTGTCGCAGATCGGCATGCGCGACATCACAGGACGCGACGGGCGCGAAGCCCGACCGGGAAGCCTCGGCGACGAACTCGTCCCCGGTAGCCGCCAGGACCGCCGCGACGCTCGCGAGTACCGGGGTGCGCACGGTTCCAAGTTCGCCATCGCCGGTCAGTCGTCGGTGGCCAAGGCACTCCCGCGCTGGGTGATGGCCGCCGAGGTGGTCGAGACCAATCGCTTGTGGGCTCGCACCGTCGCGCCCATCCAGCCCGAATGGGCCGAACGCCTGGGTTCGCATCTCGTGAAGCGTTCCTACGAAGAACCGCGGTGGGAGGCCCGGCGCGGATCGGCCGTCGTCACCGAGCGGGCCACGTTGTTCGGCCTGCCCGTGGTGAGCGGACGGGCGATCGGCCTCGACCGACTCGATCCGGCGATGGCCCGCGAACTGTTCCTGCGTCATGCGTTGGTCGAGGGCGATTGGTCGGCACCGCATGCGTTCCTCACCGCCAATCGCGCGTTCGTCGACGGCCTGCGCGACCTCGGCGAACGGGTCCGCCGGGTCGACCTGGCCGACGACGCTGTCGTGTTCGAGTTCTACGATCGGTCGGTGCCGGCGAAGGTCACGTCTGGACGCGAGTTCGACAAGTGGTGGAAGACAGCTCGTGCCACCGATCCCGATCTGCTGACGCTCACCGTCGAGAAGCTGTCCGCGCTGCGGGGCGGGTCGGAGACGGTGCTCGATCCTCGCGACTTCCCGGGCACCTGGACACAGGACGATCTCACGCTCGACGTCACCTACCGCTTCGATCCCGGAGCGGTCGACGACGGCGTGTTGGTGCACGTCCCGCTCGCCGTGCTCAACCGGGTGCGAATGGACGGCTTCGACTGGCAGGTGCCCGGCATGCGCGAAGAGCTCGTCACCACTCTGGTGAGGACGCTCCCGAAGATCTACCGCAAGGAGCTGCATCCTCTCGGCGAGATCACCACCGCAGCGTGGAAGCGCATCCCCACCCGACCCACCGCCGAGCCGTTTCTCGCCGTGCTCGGTCGGGCGCTCACCGACGTCTCGGGAGTCATCGTGCCGCCCGAGATCTTCGAGCTCGACAGGGTGTCCCCCCATCTGCGCGTGTCGTTCGCGGTGGAGGATCAGCAGGGTGCCCGGCTCGCCGTCGGCAAGAACCTCGACGCTCTCCGCTCCGAGCTGAACCCGCGCCTTCGGTCTGCCGTCGCGCGGGTGATGCCGATCGAGGAGCGGTCCGGTATCACCCATTGGGACCTCGGCGACCTGCCTCGCGAGATCGAGGGCAGCGCCGAGGGCCACACCGTTCGTGGATATCCGGCACTGGTCGACGATGGCGACTCGGTGTCGCTTCGCGTCCTCACCAACCCGACACTCCAGCAACGGGTGATGCGCCTCGGCGTGCGTCGTCTGCTCTTGCTCACCGTGCCGGTCTCGAAGCGCGCCGCCGAGGCCAAGCTCACGAACGCAAGCAGGCTCACGATCGCCCGGTCGCGGTTCTCCCTCGACGAGCTCGTTCGCGACTGCATCGTCGCCACCACCGATCGCGTGCTCACCGA
>JAYUSX010000136.1:0-2027 GCA_043755475.1 Actinomycetota bacterium | reverse complement strand
CACGAATCCGAGCGCGTTCGTCCTCATGGTGGCATCATGCGCCTCTGACGGATCGGTGACCAGTGCCGAAGGGAGGGCGAGGCACAGCAGCTACCCTCTCGCCGTGAGCCGCATGGGTCGAGTTCGGCAACGTCGCACGACGGGTGAGGTGCGTCAGCCGGCGTGGCGCCCGCTCGTCAATCCGTACGCGCCGATCGAGGTGCTCTCGGCAGATCAGGTCGAGACGATCCATGACGCATCGCTCCGCTTGCTGTCGGCAACCGGCATGCGGATGCTGTCGCCGACCGCCCGGTCGATCCTTCGTGGCGCCGGATGCGATGTCAGCGACGAGATGGTGCGGTTCGATCCCGAGATGGTCACCGCTTCGATCGAGCTCGCCCCCCGTCACTTCAACCTGCGGGCTCGCAACCCAGCCAGGTCGCTGATCATCGGCGGGAACCACGTGGCCTTCACCTCGGTGGGCGGGCCGGCCTTCTGTCACGACCTCGACCGCGGGCGCCGGCCCGGCACGGCAGCGGAGCAGGCCGAGTACCTGAAGCTCGTCCAGAGCCTCGACATCATCCATCAGGAAGGTGGAGGTCCCTTCGAAGCCCTCGATCTCGACCCGGCAACCAGGCATCTCGACCTCAACCTCAGTCTGTGCCGACTGGTCGACAAGAGCTGGCAAGGGATCGCGCTCGGCCGAGAGCGTGCTGCAGACGCGATCGACATGGCCGCGATCGTTCTCGGCACCGACCGTGCCGGCCTTGCCGCCGACCCGGCGATCCTCGCCATCGTCAACACCAACAGCCCGCTCACGCTCGATGTGCCGATGGCAGAAGGGCTGATCGAGCTGTCGCGCGCCGGACAAGCGGTGTGCATCACGCCGTTCACGCTTGCCGGGGCGATGGCACCGGCCACGCTGGCTGGTGCTCTCGTCCTGCAGAACGCCGAGGTGTTGGCGTGCGTGGCACTCAGCCAGCTCGTTCGGCCCGGCGCACCGGTCATGTACGGATCGTTCACGTCGAACGTCGACATGCGCAGCGGATCGCCGGCGTTCGGCACCCCGGAATACACCAAGGCGGCACAGGCCAGCGGGCAGCTCGCACGCCGATACGGCCTTCCGTTCCGATCGTCGAACACCACCACGTCGAACACCGTCGATGCACAAGCCGTGTACGAGAGCTCCATGTCGCTGTGGGGCGCTGTGATGGGCGGCGCGAATCTCGTCTACCACTCGGCGGGCTGGCTCGAAGGGGGTCTGACCGCCTCGTTCGAGAAGCTCGTGATCGACGCCGAGATGCTGCAGATGATCGCCGAGTACCTGCAACCCATCGTGGTCGACGACGACCACCTCGCTGTCGACGCGATCGCCGAGGTGGGACCGGGCGGCCACTTCTTCGGTTCGCCCCACACGATGCAGCGATATGAACGTGCCTTCTACTCGCCGATGGTGTCGGATTGGCGCAACTTCGAGACATGGTCGGGTGACGGGTCCGTCGACGCGACCCACCGGGCCAACACGATCTGGAAGCAGCTCGTCGCGGAGTACGAGCAGCCTCCGCTCGACGCGGCGATCGACGAGGAGTTGGTCGACTTCGTCCGCCGGCGTCGCGACCAGCTCGTCACTTCCGGGGCCACCGGCGCGTAGCCTGCCCGGGTGATGTCCGCCCTCGACGCCACCGGCCGCCCCGTGTCACGCCGGCTCGACGCAACAGGGCCGGGCACTGCCGACCTCGCGGGCGTGCGCCTCACCATCGGCACGCTGCTTCGATGGTCTCCGGCCATCGTTGCGATCGCCGGGCTCGGCTGGTCGCTGGGAGCTTCGCTACCCGATCTCGGTCGTTCCGACACGGCGACGGTCACCATCGGTCTCACCGACCAGGTGGTGTGGCCCTTCTACGACGCCGTGATCGCTCGGCAACCGGCGTTGCTCGACGAAGGAGGGGTTCGATCGGCTGCCGAGTCCGCCACCGGCATCACGGCCAGTGCCGTCGAGTTCGACCTCGACACGGGCCAGACCAACGCCGTCATGCGCCTGGTGATCG
>JAYUSX010000135.1:0-5110 GCA_043755475.1 Actinomycetota bacterium | reverse complement strand
TGGAGCTGAGGGGAATTGAACCCCTGACCTCTTCCATGCCATGGAAGCGCTCTGCCAACTGAGCTACAGCCCCGAATCGCTTCGAACTCTCGCTCGAGGGCGGAGGGAGATTATCAACTGCGGCCTATCGATCCCAACGTCCGCACGCCGAACACGGCAACGTCAGAGGCGGCGCAGCGACCGCAGGCGCTTGCGAGCGGGCGACACCACCACTTGCAACGCCACGGTGATCACGCCCACACCGATCAGCACTCGTGCGATCAGCGGCAGGTCGTGCACCACCGGCGCCACGAACAACGACGACAACAACGACACCGGGAACACCCAGGCGACATCGACGCACAGACGGTGCCACCACGTTCGCTTGGGCTGTGCGTGTGAGGCGGCCTCGAACCACGCCTCCACGCCGACCGTCCGTTGCATCCTCGCTGCGGTGACAAATCGATCGCTGCGATCCATCAGTTCGTTGCGGACGTCGCTGCGTTCCCACTCACGAAGGTGCAGGCCATCGACAAACCGCACCACGATCTGATACTCGCCACCCACTTCGCCAGGGTGGAACACAGCGGCGCCGAGGCAGCCGTGGAACGTCCGAACAACGGCGACGAGATCGTCTGCCCATCTCAGGAACTCGGCCTCGTACCCGAGCTGGATGCGACGCGCGACCGTCACGGTGACTGGCTCGGGAGCCAGTCGTGGGAGTTTGCCCGTGTCGAACGGGCCGGTCAGCGCAAGGCTCATGGCATCATCAACGTTACAGATCGGAGTGGGATTCCCATCTGTGACGGCGATCACGCCCGGTCAGCCGGAACCTCTGCCTGCCAGTCGACCCGATGGACGTCGCGGTAGAGACGCTCGATCTCGTAGTACTGACGCATCTCCTCCACGAACACGTGCACCACCACGTCGCCGTAGTCGACCAGCACCCACTGCGCCTCCGACAGACCCTCGATCCGCAAGGGCGAACGCTCGAGGTCTTCGCGCACCCGCTCCTCGATCGACTCCACGATCGTGCGCACCAGCCGCCGGTTGGAGGCAGAGGTGACCACGAAGTACTCCGTGATGTTCAGCAACTCCCCCACCATCAACACGATCGTGTCGTCGGCCTTCTTGTCGTCGGCGGCGCGGGCCGTCACACATGCAAGCATCTGCGAATCGGGAAACCGGACGGTGTTCTCCGGAAGGATGGGGGAAGGGTCAGGCACGGTCAGATCTCCACTGTTGCGAGGTAGTCGGTGCCGAGCACCAGGGTCACATCGATGCTGTCGATTCGCTCGACAGGATCTTCGAACACGATCGTGCCGAAGATCTCGTCAGCAACCTGGGCACGGATGCGGTCGGCTTCGTTCGGCACGAGGAACACGGTGTCGGCGCGGGGCGCGGCCGAGGTGTCCACCGACAGCACGTTGGCGCCGATGAACAAGATCTTGTCGATCGTGAGCTTCACCTGGAGGTCATAGCCAGGCGGGGCCTCGACTCTGAAGTTCGGCCCGAGCTTGGGGCCCGACATCGACCCGGGGGCGATGCTGGCAAACACGAACACGGCCTCGGACTGATCGAGCTGCACCACGTCGAACCCCGAAGGGTTCTCCGCATCGGTGAGCGGCGCGATGGAGAGCCCTCTGCTGGCCACGGGCGCAGCTTCGAGCCGGGCGGTGAACTCGTCGAAGCTCGCAGGCGGAACGTCCACGGGCAGCGCGGTCGCCCGACCACCACCCACTACTGAAGCGAATCCGGCCCACAGCGCTTCGTGGTTGCCTTTGCGCGAGGTCTCCTGGCCCACACCGGCACCCGAGATCAGCACCTTGGCAGCGTTGGCGGCATCGATCACCACGGTGCCGGCACGCAACACATCGGGGTCATCGCCTTGATCGGTCTCGGTGACCACATCGCTCACGAGCGACACCGTGAACGGCTCGAACGGCTGCAGGAACGCCGCGACCTCATCGATCTCGGCGACATCGGTGGCGTTGATCGTGAGGAGGAGCAGCGACTCGACTGCGAAGGTCGTGACCTCCACCCCACCGTCGGCGTACACCTGCTGGAGCGATTGCCTGGCGTCGGCCGAGAAGCCGACATCCGCGTTGACCGGCACCGACACGATGCTGCCGCCCACCCCGCTCGGTCCCAGGACGAACACGGTTGCGCTCGACAGCGCGCCGGCATCGTCCACCGTGAGGTAGAGCGCCGTCGGCGTGTTCGGGAACGTCTTCTCGGGCAAGTTGTCGGCGAGCGCATCCTTGCCGCCCGTGGAATCGAGCACCGCGCTGATGCCCACCCAGAACAGCACCGGTGCGAGCGCCAACGTGACAACCGTCGCGGCGAGCATGCCGATGGTGCGTCGACGCCGACGAGCAGGGATCGAGCTCATCTCGCCCCCTCGCCCGTCAACTCAGCAGCCCGAACCACGTGATCGACCGTGCCGGTCGCCTGGTACAGCTGCCGCTCACGGATGATCTGCAACACAGGTTCGGTCACCAAGTAGTCGAGCGGCCGTCCATCGCTCACGCGGGCGCGCAGATCGGTGCTCGACACCTCGAGGCGCGGCACCTCGACGCGCACCCACGGAAACTGGGCCGACAACTCCACCGGAGCTCCCGGCCGATCCACCACAACGAGGGTCGACCGGTTGACCACCTCGTCGTAGCGCTCCCACGTGGTGATGCCGGCGGCCGCGTCGTCTCCGACAACGGTGTAGAGGTCGGAATCGGGGTACTGCTCGGCCAGCGCGGCGAGCGTGTCGGCGGTGTAGCTGGCTCCGCCACGGCGGATCTCCACGTCACCTGCCTCGATCCCGTCCACGTCGGCCACCGCCGCTTGGACCATCGCCATCCGGTCGTTGGCCGGGGTGATCGCCCGCGAACCCTGCTTCTGCCACGGCACGTTGGCCACCATCAACACCACCAGGTCGAGCTGCAGGGCGTGCCGCACGTTCACCGCCGTGACCAGATGGCCCACGTGCGGAGGATCGAACGTGCCACCGAAGAGGCCGACCTTGCGGCGCTCACGGCCTGGGATCTCTGGAAACGGCCGCGGGGCACCCTGGGACGACACGGATATCCAGTGTAGGTGCACCTGACCATTCGTCGTGGGGCATCAACTTCCATGCAAGAAACGACCAAGCAGGGACATTCCGCTGGGACAGGCGTTGACAGATGTAGTACTGTTCTTTGTCCCCCCGTATCAGCCCCGCGCCACTCCCCCTACCACGGCTCGGGTCCCCATCGCCCGGCTCCGCCGGATCTCCTGTCAGTTTCGGTTGCACCTGCGTGTCCGCCCAGCCCAGAGGCTGTGCCACTTGACACGTGGTCCATCCGGAATCGGACACCGAACGTAGTAGTTGAAGAGAGACGCCATGAATGACTCAATCGGACTGTACCTGAACGATATCGGCAAGGTTTCCTTGCTCAACGCTGAAGAAGAGCGTGAATTGTCGCGGGTGATCGAAGCTGGCCGTGACGCGGCCGACCGCCTCGCGAAGGGCGAGAAGGGCGCAGCCCTCAAGGCCCAGGTCGCAGCCGCGGCCACGGCCAAGGATCGGTTCATTCGCTCCAACCTTCGCCTCGTGGTGAGCATCGCTCGTCGCTACCCCCTGCCCCAGGGCATGGACCTGCTCGACCTCATCCAGGAGGGAAACCTCGGCCTCGAGCACGCAGTCGACAAGTTCGACTGGCGGCGTGGCTTCAAGTTCTCCACCTATGCCACCTTCTGGATCCGGCAGGCCATCGGCCGCGCCCTCGACCAGAAGGCCAGCCTCATCCGCATCCCGGGAGATCGCTCGGCCAGCCTCCGTGCTGCGTTGCGTCAGGCCTCGGGCGACGGCGAGACGCTCGACATCGGCAACGCCGAACTGCACCGCCTCACCACCCCGGTCTCGCTCGACAAGACCATCGGTGACGACGGCGACGCAACCCTCGGCGACCTGATGGCCAACGGTGACGGCACTCCCGAAGACGCCGTCATGGCCATGGTCGACAGCGATCTCCTCGACGAACTGTTGGGCACCCTCGACAAGCGTGCTCGCTACGCCGTCGAAGCTCGCTTCGGCCTGCTCGACGGCGAGCGCAAGAGCTTCCGCGAAGTCGGCGAGAACCTGGGCGTCACCGCCGAGGCAGCACGTCGTCTGGTCAGCCGGGCCGTGGCCGGCCTCCGCGAGGACGCCGTCCGCATCCTCGCTGCCTGATCCGGAGTGATCATCGCCCGCACGCGGGCTGATCATCGCTCGATCATCTGATCGGGCTCCAACTCAAGTACTGCGTCCGACGAGTACGCTCGGCCTCCTTATGAAGGTCGGCGTACTCGTCGTCGCGTACAACGCGGAATCCACCCTCGTCGACGTCCTCGACCGCATTCAGCCCGACATGCGTCGCGAGCTCGCGGAGGTGCTCGTCCACGACGACCACTCCACCGACGCCACGTTCTCGATCGCCACCGACTACCTGCAGCGCGGCACCGATCTCCCCCTCACCGTGGTTCGGCACCCTCAGAACCTCGGGTACGGCGGCAACCAGAAGGCCGGATACACCTACGCCGTGAACCACGGCTGGGACGTGGTCGTGCTGTTGCACGGCGATGGCCAGTACGCACCCGAGGTGATGCACGAGATGGTCGCGCCGATCGTCGACGGCCATGCGGATGCGGTGTTCGGCTCGCGGATGATGACCAAGGGCGGCGCCCGTGAAGGTGGCATGCCGATGTACAAGTACATCGGCAACCGCGTGCTCACCACGTCGCAGAACGCGATCACCGGTCTGCGACTCAGCGAGTGGCACTCCGGCTATCGGGCATACCGGGTGAGCGCACTGGCCGAGCTGCCGTTCGTCGGCAACAGCGATGGCTTCGACTTCGACACCGAGATCATCCTCCAACTGCACGGCGCCAAGAAGAAGATCGTCGAGGTGCCCATCCCCACCTACTACGGCGACGAGATCTGCCGCGTCAACGGCATCGCCTACGCCCGCGACATCATGATCGACACCCTTCGACACCGCCTGGGCCGCTCCGGCTTCGGCTCGGGTGAGGTCGGCAAGGTCGCCGAGCCCTACGCCTACAAGCCATCAGCACACAGCTCGCACGGCCGGGTGCTGCAGTTCATGCAGACCCGACCCCC
>JAYUSX010000134.1:0-13064 GCA_043755475.1 Actinomycetota bacterium | reverse complement strand
CCGGTCCTGCTGGTCCTGCTGGTCCTGCTGGTCCTTCCGGTACGAGCGGCATCGCCCTGATCACCTTCACCAACACGGCGCAGATCGACTCGGCGACGTCAGGCGCATTCGTCGACATCCCGGGAGCAACGATCACGATCCCGACGTCGCTGGCAGCTCGAAAAGCTGTCGTCACGCTCTGGGTCAGCGCGACGTGTACGGGTGCGAACGTCTCCAAGCTCATCCGGTTGGTCAACGGTGCGGAACTTGCGTCCAGCGCTCCGATGGCCCCGCTTGCCGGCAGCACCAGCACGGCGACGTCGGAGCAGGCGGCCAGCGTCGTGCGCCTGGTGGCGTTGGCGGCGAATCAATCGACGACCCTCACCGCACAGATCCGCACCGACGGCATCTCCACGTGCTCCGTGGCCCCGGGCGGCTTGAGCCTGTCGGCGATCGTCGTACCGAACTGATCGGACACGAGTCTCCTCGCCCGGCGACCTGAGCCGACCCGGACGAGGGGCCGCAACGTCTCAGCGCGTTGTCGGTCGTGTCCGACTCGCCGCACCGACCGTCGAGTCCTAGGGTGACGGAGTGGACGTGGACGACGAGGAGCGGCTGTCGGACGAGGAACTGACCTCGCTGGCGCTGGCGGCCGATCCGCACGCGCCGATCCCGGACGACGCCGTGCCGTTCGGGCGACGCGACGATGGCTCGCTGCTCCCGGACTGGTACATGCCCGTGCCCGCGACACTGGTGAGATCGACCGGCAAACGTGCAGTGGTCGGGATGATCGTGCTGTCGCTGGTGGCATTGAACGCCGCTGGTCTGTGTGTCACCTACGGCGTGGTCGAGATCGCCTGGTAGCCAGCGCCACAGGCCGTGACGTGTCTCTGCAGATCAAAGGTAGCCGGGCTGGTCGGGCTGGGGCATCTCGTAGCCGGGGTCCTTCGACTCCTCGAAGAACGGCTTGCCGCCGTGGGCTTGAACGATCTGCGGTCCGAAATGATCGGATGCCATGGCGACGGTGCGGCAGAGTTGCGAGAACTCAGCCACATCGGTGTTCAACGCGAGCGACTCGCCAACGAACATCACCTGCTGGCCCATCCACATCGTGCGAACGAACGACAAGCTGCCGTTGATCTCGTTCAGCGACTCCAGCAACTCTGGCTTCTTCTCGACGTCTTTCGCCACGACCGAGAACACGCGGATGACCGGCACCTCGTCTCCATCGACGCGGGCGAAGAAGCCGGCGTTCTCGATCTTGATGAAGTACTCGCCGCTGTCGGCGGGCGCAGCCTTCTCGATGCCGGTGATGCGCTCGATCAACGTCTCGAGGTGCGAGCGAGCGATGTCGTTGTTGAGACCCACGAGCCAGGATGCTGGCACAGTCAGCGCCCGTCGGGCTACCGGTGGCGTTGCCTCGGTGACGACCTTCAGCCGATGGAGGACAGGTCGAGGATTCGACCGGTCAGATGCTCGCTCACCAACAACCGGCCGTCGTGCACGAGCAACGAGTGTGGACCTTCGAGACCGTCGACGACGATCGTCGTGGCACCGCCCGTCAACGGGACGCGGACGATCTGACCGGTGACGAACAACGCGACGTACACGTCGTCACCGAACACGGCAACACCCGTGGGAGTGGATCGCGGGTCGAATGTCGCGAGCGGGGATGCCACGCCGGGACACGTCTCGTCGCCGGCGCAATCGGGCCAGCCGAGGTTCGTCGGACCCGGCATGCCGATCACGTTCACCTCCTCCACCGGCTGCGGATCGACGTTGTCTCCGATGTCGGTGGTGATCACCCGTCCGTCGGGCAACATGGCGTGCGCGTAGGCGTTCTTCACCCCGATCGCGACCTCAGCGCTCGTGTTCGACACGGGGTCGAACGCCCAGAGCACACCGCTTCCCTGCTCCACCTCTCCGTCGGCGATCGAACCACTCGTCTCGTACAGGATGCGTCCGTCACCGATCGCGGTGAGCGTGCCTTCGCTCCGACCGTTGAACGGCAGGTTGTCGAGCATCACCTCCAGGGGACCTGCGGGACCGTCGCCATCCCACGTCGCTTTCACGAGACCTCGACGCACCATCACCCACAACTCGTCGTCCAACCACGCCACACCGGTCGGCTTGTCGAGATCGCGGAGGATCACCTCGCGCGACCCTGTCGTCGGGTCGAACAGGAGGACCTCACCCGCTTGCTCGTCCTCCGAGCCGGCCAGCTGGGCGACCAAGATCGAACCGCCGGGGCCGCCGGTGATCTGCGTGGGGAACTCGAACCCATCGGCGATCCCCGTCGTGCGTCCCAGGGCGGCTGCGCCGTCGGTCTCGTCGACAGCGTCCGATCCGTCAGTGCCGCAGGCGACGATCAGCGTCGGTACGACGGCCAGTACGGCGATCGAGGACAGGAGACGCTGACGCATCTGCCTAGGCTCGCCGATCCGCGCTGCCGGCGCCACTCGCCGGTGCGGTCGGGAGGCCTGCCACGACGGCGAACGTGTCAGCGCTCGACGAACGCCCGCGTTCGGTACGGTCCGACCTGCCACGCCGCTGGGCTGAACGGCCGCCATTCGTCGGCCGGCAGACGCAGCCGATCGGCCACGATGCCCAGCACGGTCGGGTTGTAGCCCAGGCCGCAATGACTGCCGTACACCTCGAGGTTCTCCGACCTGGGGCCCGGCACGTCCACGCACGACCGCCACGGCACGACGCCGTCACCCTTGGTGAACACTGCGGTCGATCGCACGGCAGGAACACCCTCGTAGGGCTCGCGGCGGAAGTCGGCCGAGTGCGGCCGGCGCAGACCGTGGATCGACGCCGTACGGTCGAACCAACGCCCGACGTTCGTCTCCTCGGTGCGGGTGAGGCGGAACGGGCTGCCGAGCGTGATCACGTGGCGCACCATGTCGGGAAAGCGTGCGGCGAGCGCGCGCGAATAGAGCCCGCCCAAGCTCCACCCGACGAGCGTGACGGGTTGGCCGCCGTAGCGGTGATGAATCTCCTCGAACCGGTTGATCATGCCGTCGACGATCCGCTGCGAAGGACCGAGGTTCTGCCCGAGGTGCCATCCGTGCACCGAGTAGTCGAGACGAGCGAGCACGTAGCGGAGGGCCGCCGTCGACTGATCGGATGCCGTGAACCCCGGCAGCACCATCACCGGTCGACCATCGCCGGTGGGGAGCCGCGTGAGCAGCGGGGTGAGCGCCGCGAATGCCAACAACTCGCTCGTCGCTCGCGCCGGCTCGGTTGCGAAGGTGAGCACCGACGGGTTTCGGAACTGCACCCGTGACGCCGACGTGGACCTCATCGGGGAAGTCTTTCACCCGAGCCGACGAACGCCACCGTCGGCCCGCGGATCCCCTCGGATCATCGGTCAAGAAACCGTCTGGATCTGCCGATGAGTGGTCATGGCGGCGGAGAGGAGATCGATGGTCGGCGGCGAGGACGGCAGCATCGACGACACCACTCACCCTCCTGGGTCGGCGGTGTCGCAGACGTCGCGCGATGGACTCGGGCGCGCCGGCATCGAACGACGTTCCAACCCGAATTGGCGCAGGGGCGCGGATGGCGATCCACTGCTCGCGGCCGAGCTGGAGGGCTGTTTCGGAGACGACGCGATCGTGCTCCATGGCCGCATCGCGCCCACCGCTCGAGGCACGATCGATCACCTCGTCGTCGCGGCGTCAGGGGTGTGGATCGTGGATGCCAAGAGCTACTGGGGAGTCGCCGAGCGTCGCGACGTCGGCAACTGGCGGACGGTCGATCATCGCCTGTACGTGAACGGCCGTGACGCGACCGAGGCGGTGGACAACGTCACGTGGCAGGCAGCTGTCGTTCGGGCGACGCTCGACTCGATCGGTTGCGCCGAGGTGCCGGTGCATCCCGTGTTGCTCTTCGTCGGGTCTGGCGGTCGATGGTTCGTGCAGCCCATCGAGATCCGTGGAGTGCGTGCGATGTGGACCAAGCAGCTCGCCGAGCTCGTCTCGGCACGCGGCACGATCGACGCAGAAACCCGTCGCTCCATCGCCGCTCAACTCGATGGGGCGCTGCCCACCGCGTCGTCCTGATACTCGGGAGCGAAGCACTTCCCCAGCACGTCGGCGATGTCGAGCGGCTCGCCGTCGGCCAGCACGGCGAGCACCTGCTGGGTCAACGACTCAGGCACCGGCAGGTAGCCGAAGTACGACACGAGGTCCTTGCCGACCGGCAGCAGACGAGCCACGACATGCGAGCCCTGCGGAAGGCGCATGCCGCGCACCGAGGCGATCCGCACCTCCTCGTCCGATGTGACATCGGTGAGGGCGAGGAAGTCGGCGTCATGCTCGTCGACACGAAACAGCGAGCGGTCGGCCAGCAACCACAACGCAGCCAGCTCCCGTTCGTCCTTGGGCAGCAGCGACTTGCGCCGGTCGATGAAGCGGCGGAAGCCCCCCAATTCCTCGAGCGCCAGGTCGTAGATCAGTTCGCTGTCGATCACCTGCGACAGCAGCTCCGCGCCTCCGCCGGCGGCATCGACCAGTGCCATCGCCAACTCTGCGTGCTCGTGTGCCAGATGCTCGCCCACGAAGCGGCACCCTTTGCGGTACAGCCACGCGGCACGATCGCGCAGCGGGAACTGCTCGTTGCCGAGGTGGCACGCCTTGTACTTGCGGCCCGACCCGCACGGGCAGGGATCGTTGCGACCCGCGGACGCCCGTGGTCTCGTGAGGAACGGCTCGATCTCGCCCCACACCACTCCGCCGACTCTCACGTCGCTCGGCGGCACGTTGCCGGCACGCAGCAGGCGCGCCGCCTCGGGAGCGTCGCCCCGATCCGCCGCGATCCCGGCCAGCATCGCATGTGCCCGCGGGTGCGGATCATGGGCGACGGCACGCTCCAGGGCTGCGATCGCCTCGTCGGTGCGATCGAGGATCTCCCAACACTCGGCTGCGACCACCTCGGGTCCGCTGCACCCAGGACCATCCGCGACGTGATCCAACAGCGCTGCGCTGAACTTCAGCAGGTCGAGCGGGGTGCGTCCGTGCTCGATCGCCTCGTGCACGAACACCCGGCACACGTCGTCGCTGTTCAACGCCATCGCAAGGACGAATGCGTTGTCCTGCTGCTCTCCGGCGTCGCCCAATGCGTCGGCGTTGCCGTCGATCACCGACGAGCAGGCGCCCAGCAGCATCATCACCGAGGTCGTGTCGTCGCTCGACAACTCGTGATGGGCGTGCAGTTCGTGGAAGCGGCGAGCTGCTGCCACTTCGTTCCAGTCGGTTCCGATCGGACCCACCCAGTCGCCCTGGTGCTCGAGTCCGGCCGCCGCGAGCAGGAGGGACATGGGTGGGATCACGACCGGGCGGAACGCCTCACCGTGGTCGGCAAAGGCTCGCACGAAGACCATTCCGTGCTCGGCGATCAGCAATGGATCGGCGTCGTCATCGTCGACGATCGGATCATCGATCATCTCGGCCTCGGCATCGAAAGCAGCGTGGAAGGCCGTCGCCAGACCAGGGTCGACCGTCGCGCTTCCGGTTGCCGGCACGATCGACACGCCTTCCCGTCGGAACTCGAGGATCGACGAGCGACCGGCGAGGTCAGCCAGCCATCCAGCGGGACCCGTGAGGCAGACCCCCTGTGCCGTGAGTTCGTGCCGGACAACGCCGGTCGAGGTACCCGCTGCGTCCAGCAGGGGCATCTCGTCCCAATGCCACCACGTGATCACCTCGACGCCGTGGTCGAGCGCGAGCGAATCGCCACAGTCCGCCGGCACCTCGACCCACCAACGCGAACCGTGGAGTGCCGAGGGCAGGTTCACCCACCGGTCGCCGACGGGGACGTTGTCGTCGGCCAGCAACTCGAACAAGAGGTCGTTCGGATCCGCGCCCAGATCGAGGCCGGCGTCGCGCAATGCGTCGAGCAACTCCTCCGGAGTGTGCGGACGCTCGCGCAACAGGGCATGTGCCCGTTCGCTGATGGACTCGAGGCTCGACATGGTGGGCACCGCACCAGTGTGCCAGTCGGTCGTCGTACGCATCGCCGAAAGCGTCGAGGAGCACGCCGAGCATCGTCGAGCTCGCTCCATCGGCAGTCGGATGAGGGTCAGGGGTGGTGAGCGGCGATGCGATCTGAAATCGGGTCCCGGTCGCATCTGGATCGGATCGGTGGAGAACAGCCGTCGAGGTGGGAGACTGGTGGTCCCAGATGGCTTCGGCCGAGGAGAGTTTCGGACCATGACGCCTGATCAGTTCAAGAAGTGGTGCCCAGGTCTGTGGCACGTCGCCCCCGGTGGCACGTGGGAGATCATCCGCGAAGAGGGTTTCAAGACGGCCGCTCAGCTGCAGGCTGTGACCGTGCCCGCAGGCGACGACGACGGCGAGACGGTCGTCATCGAGACGACGCAGGGCTCGTACGTGCGAAAGCGCCGCGATCCGTCGTCGTACATGGGTGACGACGACGCGGTGAGCACCTGGGTGTCGATGCTCGATTCTCGCGTCTATCTCTTCGCCAACCGCGTCCCGATGGACAAGCTGCTGGCCAAGCAGTTGGCTCGCGACAACGGAGCTCAAGACATCTTGATCATCTCGACTCAGCGCCTCCTCGATGCGAAGCGCCCGAGCATCGAGCTCAGCTCGCAGAACTCGAGCGCCGTCGCCCGCGTGCCCGGCCCCGAGAAGCTCGCGGAGATGTTCCTGCCGTTGTCGCGTTTCGCCGACAAGCGCCCTGCCGAGGTGACCGTGCTCGACGGTTTCGACGCCAAGGGCATCGTGATCAGGGCCGAGCGCCACTACGCCGACGGCCACTACGACGTCCTTCCCGTCTGATCTTCGGCGGAGCAGCCTTCAAGGTCGGCGATTTCCTGCCGATGAACGTGCATGACGTTGAAGCAGATGCCGCTGCTGTTCACCGGGGTGTGCAGGGAGTGTTCGGTCGAACTCGCTGCCAAGACGATGGCCTTCTACGACAACGTCCAGAAGACCGTCGTCTGCGAACGCTGCCATGGATCGGTACTGGGTGATGACGCGCCGGCATTCCCGCTGAGCGATGCCCCGTCACTTCGGGCGCTCGATGGCGGGACCGAGTTTCCGCCACCCGTTTCCGGCACGGCAGCGGCGGGAGTCGATGTGCCCGGATCGATGGGCGGACGTCGGCGTGCCCGCTCGTCGGAGGCCAAGCGCAGAAGTGCGGAATCGGAAGGCGGCGACCTCGCCGGTGTCGGCACCCTCCTCGATCAGGCGTTCAGCGAGCCGATCGTCGTGCTCCACGCACGTCAGGCGCCGGGCGCGCGAGGCGTGATCGATCACATCGTGCTCGCGCCGTCCGGAGTGTGGCTGATCGCAGTGACCGCTCGTGGCAAGGTGGAGCATCGCCAGGTGGGCACCCGTCGAACACCCGAGTTCCGCCTGTACGTGAACGGTGCCGACCAGAATGAGCGAGTGGCCGACTTCGCGTGGCAGGTCAATGCCCTTCGAGCCGTGCTCGACCCGATCCACTTGGGCGAGTCGCCGATTCATCCCACGGTGGTGCCTGCAGCCGAGGATCAGGGCAGGTTCGCGAAGCCGTTCGACATCGACGGCGTGCGCGTGATGTGGGGCAAGCACCTCACCGAGGCGATCGCTCGGTCCGGGCCGCTCGACGAGGCCGCCTTGCGAGCCATCACCATTCAGTTCAACCTGAAGCTCCCGACCAGACGCTGAGGCGGCCGCCCTCGCGGATGCCGCTGCGCAGCCCGACCGTGATCCAGCGGCGCGATCGACGAGACTGCGAGGGATGCCACTTCGCTCCCTCGGCGTACACCGCCGTCCGGCCCCGTCCGTCCAGAATGACCGACCGGCTCGACCTCGCGTCTCGTCTGCAAACCGCCGTCGGACCGGCATCGTGAGGCGCGGTCTGATCGCGGGCGGTCTCGTGGGCGCGCTCGCCGCCTGCACTGGTGGCGACGACGCGACCGGGGCCAACGACTCGATCGTCCTCCCGGAGAGACCTCCCGCCGACTCCGCGGCCACTCTGCCGGCCGCAGCGATCGTGACGTCTTCCGTCGCCGTCGGTGCGTCGCAATCAGCGGATGCCTCGACACCACTCGTGACCCCGATCGAACTCGACCCATGCCTCGTCGGGTCCTGGACCGCATCGGTCGACACCATCGGACAGTTGATCGCGGCCGCTGTCCTGCCGGTGACCGATCTCTCCCTTGTCGATGGTGGCTTCAGCGTGATCCTGTCGGCCGATGGGGGTGCGGTCGGCGACGCTGAGTTCACTGCAGCGTTCAGCATCGGTGACGCTCCGGCTCAGGCAGATGTGGCGTGGTCGGGTTCGGGCACCTGGAGTACCTTCGATGGTGTCGTCACGCTCTCGCTCGACCAGCAGACGGGTGGCCTGACCGAAGTGCGACTCGATGGTGCCGTGCAAGCCGGCAGCCAACTCGACGTCGAACTTCCTCTCTCCGGCGGGACCTACGTGTGCACCGACACACGGCTCGAGGTGTCCGCTCGCGCCGGCGCGACCAGCGTCCCGCTGGTGCTCGATCGCTGACCCGGCGCAGGCCGCACGTTGACCGATGGTCGCCCCGACCAGTTCGGAGCCTTCGACAACGGACCTGCGGACAGCACGTGGACCACGGTGATCATCCCGGTGTACAACCTCATCGGCGGTGCTGAGATCGACTCGAATGCGGTCGACACCATCGTCCGGCCAGGGTGGCGCCTCGTGCCGTTCGAGCGCTATCCGGGCACGAGCGACACGTTCGGAACCGTGATCGACGGTCAGCAGCACGGCGACATGTGGCGGGCCGGCAGCGCCATCGCGATCGACCCGTGTGGCATCGGCGTGGGCACGATCGACCACGCGTCCGTGGAGCGACATCCGGCATCGAGCGGATCTCTCGTGCTCGCCTGTGGATGACGCGCCTGTGCCGTCGGATACGGTCGACGGCGATGTGGGACTCCCTCCGAACCAGCTGCCACACGAAGATCGAAACCTGCGTCGTGGTCGGCTCCGGCCACGGCGTCGGTCCAGCGGCAGGGTGCTGAGTCCGAATGCGTGTTCACTACAGCTCGGCGTACTGCGACACGCAGGTCGCGTTCGACACGACTCGCAAGGCAGCGGCGATCGCTCGTTCTCTCGTCGACAAGCCCATCCGTCGTGTTCGACTGGTGGAACCTCAAGCGGCGACCCGCGAGCACTTGCTGTCGGTGCACGACGCTGCGTACGTCGATGCGATCCTCACGGGCACCCCGCGTGAGCTCGCACTCTCCAACGACCTGCCGGGGTGGGATGAAGGTCTGGCCCGCTCGGTGTGCGCCAGCACCGGCGGCGTTCGTGCCGCCGCGCTCCACGCCCTCGAGCATCACACCGTGGCGGGTTCGCTGTCGAGCGGGCTGCACCATGCCCGTCACGCATCGGGGTGGGGGTACTGCACGGTGAACGGCTTGGCCGTCGCGGCCCGAGCCGCCCTCGACGCGGGCGCCAGGAGGGTGTTGATCCTCGACCTCGACGCACACTGCGGTGGTGGCACGGCCGACCTGCTCGTGCGCGAGGACGGTGTCGAACAGGTGGACGTGTCGGTCGATCCGTTCGACTACTACGGCCATCACGAACGCGCTCGGCTGGTGCTCACCGACGGTCCTCGATACCTCCAGACGGTGGAGCGATCGCTCGACGGGATCGAGGATCCTGCAGCCATCGATGTCGTGCTGTACAACGCCGGCATGGACCCGCACGAGAGGTGTGACGGTGGGGCTGCGGGCATCAGTGCGCTCACGCTCGACCGTCGCGAACGAATGGTCTTCGCGTGGCTCGCGCGCCACCGGCTGCCGGTGGCATGGGTCCTCGCCGGTGGCTACACGAACCAACTGTCGATGGACGAGCTCGTCAACCTGCATCGCCTCACCATCGGTGCGGCGGCACGGAGCGCGGCCGTGTTGAACTGATCTGAACTCCAGTCCGATCGAGGGCGTGCCGATGTACGCGCATGACTCGGTCCAGATCGATCGCTGCTGCGGCTGTTGGCGCACTCGCATTGACCGGATGTGGCGTCATGCCCGGCTTCTACTCCGCTGGGGCGGAGGACGACGCGTTGGTCGATGACTGCGTCGACTTCGTCCAGATGGCGGCATTCTCGGGGGACGATGCCTCGCGACGGGTCTGGGACGAGGTGGGTCAGGACGAGTCGGCACTGCGGGATCGGTGCCGCGACCTGCTCGATTCCGATCCTGGCGAGTTGGAGGACTACGCGGAGCGGAAGCGGATCCTGGTGCGCGAGATGAGCGCGAGCGACACTCGACGCGCCGATGTGATCGACGATGTCACCGGTGGAGCGAACTGCAACGCGAACTACTCCGGCGTCTGTCTCCCGATCGACGAGGACGTGGATTGCCTGCCGGGAGACGGCGACGGTCCCTGGTTCCTCGAGAAGACGGTGCTGGTCCAAGGAATCGACGAGTTCGAACTCGATGACGACGGCGACGGCCTGGGCTGTGAACCGAACCCTGGGCGAGCGTCGGGCATCTGACTCGGCGTGCCCGTGCTGGAACGACCGACGCGGTCGGGACGTGAACCCCGGGGATGGCGGCAGGGTCCACCACAGCCCTGCCACCAACCCGTTTTCTTGGGGGGTTCGTAGCGCCGGATGGTTCCGCCGAACATCCGGCGCTACGCCGTTCATGATGCGCGAACCTTCCCGATGACGCCATAGGCCGTTGGGACCACTTCTCGCTCGGTGGCGCGGCCGTCGGACGAGCACTCCGCCGCAGATGCGCCACCTTCGCTGTGCGTGGGAGTCCGATCGGGCACCACCCAGCGTGGCGATGGGGCCCGGAGATGGCAACAGTTCTCACCCATGCCGTCGATCCGCTCGATCCGTCGTGCGGACGACCGTCATGGAACCGCAATGGAACGAGTTGAAACGCGCCCGATCGACCCCCGATCTGGCGCATGTGACACACGTCGGGCACCGAACGTCACGAAATTGCAAAACATGACGCGTCCGAAGCGTCCGGTTGTATTACCGTTCTCATGTCCCACGGAACGTGGGAGCGGGTCATGTCGGCAACGGATCGTCGCGGTCGACATGTGCTCGATGGGTCGGATTCCTCGCGACGTTCAGTCGTCGCACGTTGGGGATCGGACCGGATGTGCAGTCGGTGGGCGGGACAGGAGACGGTGATGTTGGGACAACTGGTGCAGGAACTCGGGGGGTGGTGGAGCGGCGTGCTCCACCCCTTCGATGGCGCCCACCTGGTGCTCATGCTCATCGTCGGAGTCCTCGCCGGCGTCGCCTCCACGCAAGGCCGCGAGCCGTGGGTTGGGCCGTTCGCCTACGTCGTGGGCAGCCTGGCCGGCATCGTCGCTGCCGCGATCGGGCTGGAGATGCCGTTCCTCGACGGAGCGATCGTGGCCGGTCTCGTGGTGGGAGTTGTGTTGATGTTCGCCCCGCCACCCCGCATCAGCGCGGTGCTCCCACTCGCCGCGGTGTTGGGTGGTGCGTTGCACGGGCTGTCGTACCGAGACGGTGCCACCTCCACGACCGACCCGGCGTTGTACGTGCTCGGATTCGTGTTCAGCACGGTGCTGTTGCAGGCCTTCGGTGCGATCACCGGTTCGGTGATCGGTCGATCGGTGGCGGCGCGTCGCACCGTCGCGATCTGCGCTGCCGCGGCCGCTGCCATCGTCCTCGCCGTCTGACCTCGTCTGACCTCGTCTGACCTCAGGGGTCTCAGGGATTTCACGAGCCTGAGGGGCTCGACGAGCCGATCGCCTGTTGGCGTGCGAGGCATTTCGCACTCAATGTCATCCACAACGATCGGCGCTCCGTATTCCTCGTCGAAACCCCAGGAACCGCACAGGCGGTCGAAGCTCAGGAGCCACTATGAAGCGTCGTCTCATCACCGCAGCCGTCACGATGTCGGCCGCCCTCGCATTCTCGGTCGCCGGCACCGCAAGCGCCGACGAGACCAAGACCATCGTCGAGAACGCCAGCGCAGACGAACAGTTCGCCACCCTCGTCGCCGCCCTCACCGCGGCCGAGCTCACCGGCCCGTTCGACGCCTGCGACGATGCCAAGACGACGGTGCTGGCCCCGACGAACGCGGCGTTCGAAGCGGCGTTCGCTGCGCTCGGCGTGACCGCGGCCGACGTGCTCGCCGACAAGGAACTGCTCACCACGATCCTCACGTACCACGTCGTGTCCGGTGAGGTCCCCGCCGCCACCGTCGTGACCCTCGACAAGGCGACCACGCTGCAGGGTGAGGACATCAAGATCACCGTCACCGGCGACAAGGTGATGCTGAACGACACCGTCAACGTCGTGGCAACCGATGTGACGTCGTGCAACGGCATCATCCACGTGATCGATGGCGTGCTGCTGCCCCCGAGCGTTGTCGCCAGCCTCGCTGCCCAGACCACCGCGATGCCCAACACCGGTGCTGACTCCGGCACGCTCGCCCTCTTCGCTGCAGGCCTGATCGGCGTCGGCGCACTCGGCATGGTCGGCGCACGCCGCCGCGCCGCCCGCGTCGAAGTCTGACGCATCTTCGGCCGCCGCCCCCCGGGCGGCCGGAGGCTCGCAACCGATCGGTGCCCCAACGACCGGCGCCCCACATCGCGACCGATGTGGGGCGCTGCCGCGTCTGCTTCGACCGCTCACCTGGCCGGCCGAGCATCCCTCGGATCGTGCCAACGCCGCGCCACGCGCTGTACGTCCCATCGACGATCGGCGAGACTGGCGCGATGACGCAGCTCGTTCCTGACTCGACCCAGCAGATCGAGGTTCAGATCGGCAAGGCGACGGAGGTTCGGCACACCACATGCACCCTCGACTGCCCCGATACGTGTTCGCTCGCGGTGACGGTCACCCGCGACGCGAACGGCGATGAGCGCATCACCGACATCGACGCAGCGCCGGGCAACGCCCTGACCGACGGTTGGATCTGCGCCAAGGTCAAGAAGCACATGCATCGCGTGTACGCGCCCGAGCGCGTGCTGACTCCGATGATCCGCACCGGCCCGAAAGGGGCCGCCGAGTTCCGCGAAGCCTCGTGGGACGAGGCTCTGTCGATCGTCGCGGCTCGCGTCGCAGAGGCGATCGAGGCCGCGGGGCCAGCTGC
>JAYUSX010000133.1:0-5116 GCA_043755475.1 Actinomycetota bacterium | reverse complement strand
CGAGAACAGCGACAACCCGAGCGAGGAGAACCTGCAGGCGGTGTTGCCGGCGCAGATCGACAAGCACGGCCTCGCGGTCGTGCGGCTCACGCTCGCCGCCTCGGTGGCCGGCGAGGCAGCGGCCTCGGTGATGCTCAGCCGCGTGCTCAAGCACGACGACGTGATCGGGTTGCCGCCGGCTCCGGAGCCGCCTGCGCAGGTGGTGTTGAGCCGTGAAGCCGACGACGAGACCAAAGCCCGCCGCAAGGCCGCCAAGGATCGCAAGCAAGCCGAGGCGAAGGCTCGCCGCGAGCAGGCTGCCAAGGCGCGCCACCGCGTCTGATCAACACCAACGTCGCCGCCGACGCTTCGGCGCGTGCAGGTGCGCGGGTGCGACGAATCAGCCGGATGGAACCACGCGGGGCAGGAGTGCGCCGACGGATCACCCGGTTGCGATCACGCGACGTTCATGGTCGAGGAGCCATGCCTTCGAATCGATGCCTCCGGCAAACCCGGTGAGCGAACCGTTGGAGCCGACCACCCGGTGGCACGGCACGATGATGCTGATCGGGTTTCGACCGTTCGCGGCCCCCACCGCTCGCGCCTTGTTCGGATCGCCGAGCGAGCGAGCCTGCTCCCCGTAGCTCATGGTGCTGCCGTACGGGATGGTGCGCAACACCTGCCACACGGCCAGCTGGAACGAGGTGCCGATCGGGTCGAGCGGGAGCTCGAACTCGGTGCGCGACCCGGCGAAGTACTCCTCGAGCTGGGCGCGGGTCGCGTCGAGGATCTCGGAGATCGCGGCGGCACCGGAACGCTCGTCGCCCTCGTCGCCCTCGCCGCCCTCGTCGCGGCCGTCGAGCGCCCCTGCGATGGGGCGGGATTCGCGCTCCCACAGCACGTAACGCAGGCCGCGCCCGGTGGCGCCGATGGTCAGTTCGCCGACCGGCGACGACATCGTGGTCGTGGTGATGGTGCTGATCATCAGCGGATCCTTTCGACGGTGCCGGCGGTGCCGGCTGAGGGAACCCGGTCGAGGGACCGGCGGTGACGCGGCGGTTTCCGAGCGGCGACGTCGTTCACGGAGGGCGCCGCGGGTGCCGACAGCGAGTGCCAGAGATGGTGGAGCGCATATGAACGCCACGGGCTCCACTGTGCAGCGAGCTCGCTCGCCGCGGCCGGCGAGCCATCGTGGCCGAGGCGCTCGATGGCATGGCGCACGCCGAGGTCGGTGGGCATGAACACATCGGGGTCACCCAACGCCCGCATCGCGACGTACTGTGCGGTCCAAGGCCCGATACCGGGCAGATCCACGAGCTGCGCCCGCAGCACGTCTCGATCGGCGCCTGGATCGATCACCAGATCACCATCGGCGATGGCGCGACACGCTCCGAGGAGAGCTCGCCGGCGCGCGGCGGGCATCGGAAGCAACGCGGGGTCGAGGTCGGCAAGAGCCACCGCCGACGGGAACAGCAGACTGGCAACGTTCGACGATGCATCCACGGGCGTGTCGGTGATGAGATCCACACGCTCTCCTGCGATCGCCGCAAGCCGACCCGCGATCGTGCGAGCACCGGCGACAGATACCTGTTGGCCGAGGATGGCACGGACCAACAGTTCCGCGCCGTCGACGCAGCCGGGCGAACGAAGTCCCGGACGGCCATGCACGAGGCGCCCCAGCAGGGGGTGCTTGCCGAGCCCACGATCGACCGCCACGGGATCGGCATCGAGATCGAGCAGACGCCTGCATCGCTGTACCGCGGACTGCAGATCGGCGACCGACGTCAGCCAGAGCGTGCATGCCACGGCGTCGGGACCGTCGGCGCGCAGGTTCACGATCGCGGGGCCGCCCGCAAGCCGCAGCGTGCGTCGAAGGCTCGTGCCGTCCCAGCTCTCGACGCCGGGCACGGCCCGCTGACCGACGAACGAGAACACGCCATCGGCGTCGAACGGGCCGCGCACGGGCAGCCGGAGCACGATCGCCCCTGAGTGGACGCCGGCCGACGAGGACCGCCGTTCCCGCCGCAGTCGATCGGCCCGCAGCTGAGAAGGCGACGTTGCGAACACCTCGCGCACGGTGTCGTTGAACTGCCGAATGCTGGAGAATCCCGCAGCGAACGCCACATCGGTCATGGGAATCGAGGTGGTCTCGATCAACGTGCGCGCGGTCTGTGCTCGCTGTGCCCGCGCGACCGCCAGTGGCCCGGCGCCGAGCTCGTCGGTGAGCAGCCGATTCAGGTGCCGCTCGCTGTAGCCGAGCCGCCGGGACAGTCCCTTCACCCCTTCGCGGTCGATCATCCCGTCGGCGATCAGACGCATCGCACGCGCGACCACGTCGGCACGACCGTTCCATTCGGGCGAGCCGGGCGACGCATCGGGGCGACACCGCTTGCATGCCCGAAACCCATGCTGCTGGGCAGTGGCTGCCGTGGCGAAGAACGAGATGTTCTTCCGTTTCGGCGTCGTGGCCGGGCACGAGGGCCGGCAGTAGATGCCGGTGGTGCGGACGGCGGTCACGAACCACCCATCGAATCTGCTGTCGCGACTCTGGACTGCCACATAGCGCTGTTCGTCGTGCACATCGATCAGTGTGGTCCGTCGAAGTCCGGTTCACTAGCGGAAATCGGACGGCTCCGTCGGACGACTCCAGCGCCGAAGCGAGGCGCTCATTCGACCTCTGCGCTCGTCACGTCCACGCCGACCGACAGCCACTGCATCGCAGTGGGCCCGATGACCACGCCGCGCACCGGCGTGACATCGAAGTAGTCGCGACCCCATCCGACCGTGAGGTGGCGCTGCGGTGGAACCTGGTCGTTGGTCGGGTCGGCATCGAGCCACCCGAGCTCGGGAACCCACACGCTCACCCAGGCGTGCGATGCATCGCTGCCGGTGAGCTTGACCTCCCCCGGCGGTGGCTCGGTCTCGATGTAGCCGCTCACGTAACGGGCGGCGAGACCACGGGCCCGCAGACACGCGATCATCACGTGGGCGAAGTCCTGACAGACGCCGCGCCTGGCGGCGCACACCGCGGCGATCGGCGTGGACACGTCGCTGAACTCGGTGTCGAACACGAACTCGCTATGAATCCGCTCGGTCAACGACCGGATCAGATCGACGATGCCCTCGCCAGGCCGGAAGAGATCGCCGGAGAGCTCGTCGAGCGCGGCGATCGACGGCGTCGCTGCGGTCGGCGCCGTGAACGGGGCGACGTCGGTCGCCCGATCGCCCCGTGCCTGTTGGAGCTGGCCGACGACGTCGGCCCACGCAGTGGATGTCTCGAGGGTGATCTCTGCCGGCGCGGCATCGACGTCGACGACGCATCGTCCGGTGACGCCGAGGTGATCGTGAAGGCGGTGCACGCCGATTCGAACGACCCGGTTTCCGAAGAGGTCTGTGTGCTCCTCGAGTTCGTCTGCATCGGGGGTGACGTGCACCTCGGCCGACAGCACGCGCTGCGTCGGTGTGTCGCGCGGCAGCAGATGAGCAACGGTGTACCCATCACTCATCTGCCGGCCGTACAGGTACTCGGTGCGATGCACCACGGTGAAGCGGGTGGTCACGATGCACCCATCACCATGGGGTTCACCGGATCGGCGAACCACCGTCTGACGACCGCGTTGCCGAGCTCGAGCAGCGGACCTCGCGTCGCCAGCACCATCGAGTCGACCGAGAGCCGCCGTCCACTCGACACCGTGTCGTCGATCGAACCGAGCGCGCCGAGCGACGCCTGCTGCACGAGGTCGGCGCCCTCCTGCCACGCCAGCGAAGCCATGTGTTCACGGAGTCGATCGAGCGAGAACGCCAGGCTGCGAGGGTTGGCATCATCGTGCACCAACAGATCGAGCACAGCGCCCAACTCGACGTCGCTGCGATACCGACGCCGATATGCGACCAGGCTCTCGTTCACCGACAGCAACGATTCGGTGAGCGGTTGGAATGCCAGCGGTTCGACGGCCAGACCCAACGCTGCCTGCACCGAACCGAGCAGCGAGATGGCTCGTTCGAGCCTGCGCGCCAGGTCGAGGAAACGCCAGGCCGGCCCGCGGACCGTGCTCTCCATCGACAGGCCGGCGAGCGCGGCCAGATCGACGAGCACGGTGTCGAGGTCGTCGGGCGCCGCTTCTGCCGTGAGCAGGTCGGCTCGGATTCGAGTCAGCCGGCCGAGCACTCGACCGGTGGTGGTCGACAGGAACTCACGGACCGTCGTCGCTTCCTGAGCGAGCGCGGCGATCTGATTCGCCACGGCATGCTGTCCGCCGCGCAGTTCGTGGTTCAGCCGGTCCGCGAACGGTGCGGGCGACACCCCGATGTCGGTGGTCGCCGCCTCGTCCAGCACGATCGGCAGCGCCTGTGCCGAACGCAGGAGCGCGACCGCCCCCGCAGCCCAACCCCCGCCTCCAACGGTCAGCAGCGACGGGTCCTGTTGCACCTGTGCCCCGACGACTCGGGTGGTGCGCGCCGCCACCTCGGCGCGCTCGGCTGCTCGTCCCAGCCAGTAGAGGGCATCGGCCGCTCGCTTGGGTACCGAAGAGCCGAAGTCGACCTGGGGATGGTGTTGGCTCGGCGCACGAACACTGATCTTGCCGGACGCGGCTCCGCCCACCACCCAGACATCCTTGGCGAGCAGCGTGGTGGGCGCGGCGGGATCATCGCCCGGCGCCAGGACGCGACCGACGCCGCCGTCCATCACCGTCGTCCCGTCGGGCGTCACGGCGAGATGGAGACGAAGCACCGCCGTTCCGGGTACCAGCGCCCCATAGCTCGATGCCGAGACACAGGGGGCGGTCGCCAACACGTCGTCGGCGGAGATCGCCTGTAGTTCCAGCCCTTCGCCGAGGAGGGCCTGCGCCACTGCGGGCAGGAACGGTGCAAGAGCGCGCTCCTCGGCGACACCCGCGCCGAACGCGTTGGCGAGTGCGACCCCGCCGGATTGAGCCGCCCAGGTGATGGCCGGCACGCCCGCGCCGCCGCCGCCAGCGCCCGTGTCCATCGGGTCGAGTCGGGCGTCTTCGAGGCGCCGGTAGATCACGTCGACCGGCTCCACACCGTCGAGCACGCGCAACCACACCCGGTTCTTGCGCACCACCAGGTCGCCGCCCTCGGCGAGGTGGAAGCCCATCTGAACCGCAAGGTAGGA
>JAYUSX010000132.1:0-13077 GCA_043755475.1 Actinomycetota bacterium | reverse complement strand
CGTCGCCGATGTCGTGGATGAGCGCCGCCACGATCATCTCGATGTCGGCGCCATCGACCTCGGCCCGCGTGGCGCTCTGCAGCGAATGTCCGAGCCGGCTGATCTGATAGCCACCCAACCCGTCGCCGAGTCGGCGAAGACTCTGCATGATCCGATCTGCGGTCGTGGCGACGTACTGCGACTCCAAGGCGTGGAGGTAGGCGTACTCGGCCTTCGTGCCGGCCTTCATCTCCGTGAATGACACAGCCATGGGTCAGCCCTCCTGAGTGCGGCTCACGAGTGAGCGGGTGAGGTTGCGTCGCAGCACCTTACGACGAGCGAGGTGGCACAGCGCCGACGTCAGGCCAGGAGCACTCCGGGGTTCATGATCATGGCCGGATCGAGCGCCTGTTTGATCGCCCGCATCGTGGCCAGTTCACCGTCGGTCCGGTTCAGACCGAGCCACTTCGCCTTGGCGGTACCGATGCCGTGCTCGGCGCTGACGCTGCCGCCGCAGGCCACCACGTACCGGTACACCCGCTCGTCGAGCGAGTCTGCGTCGGGCGCAGCGCCCGTGACGTTCACGTGGATGTTGCCATCTCCGACGTGGCCGAACTGCCACGTCAGCGCATCCGGTTCGACCTCGCGAACGACTGCAGGGATCGCGGCCATGAACCCGGCCAGCGCCGCGATCGGAACCGTCACGTCGAACTTGTGCGGGACGCCCACGGTGTTGATCGCCGCCGTGTGCTCCTCGCGATATCGCCACAGCGCGGCTCGTCGAACCGGATTGCGCGCCACGGCCACCTCGATCACACCAGTTGCATCTGCAACCGCTTCGGCGAGCGTCTCTGTCGGGTCGTCGTGGGCGGTCGCTTCCACGAGCACATAGGAACCGCATCGCGTCGCGAACGGCAGTGGCCCGCCGAACGCCGAGGCCACCAGCTCGACACCATCGTGCAGCATGATCTCGGCCGCGTCGAGCACATCGAGCGACGATCGCCACCCAGCGACGGCGGCGATGCCGGACGCCACACTGTCGAAGCCGACCAGCGCCGTGACCGTGTGCTCGTGGGCGACCACCAGCTTCAGGCGCGCAGCCGTCACCACACCGAGGGTGCCTTCACTGCCGCACAAGAGGCTCGGCAGGTGGTAGCCGGTGTTGTCCTTCACCAGACCAGTCAGACGGCTGATGATCTCGCCGGTGCCCATCACCGCTTCGACCCCGAGCACCTGTTCACGCGTGCCGCCGTAGCGAAGCACGTTGATGCCACCGGCGTTGGTGGCGATCGAGCCACCGATCGTCGCCGATCCTCGCGCTCCGAAGTCGACGGCATACCGAAGACCAGCGGCACGGGCAGCGTGTTGCACCGATTCGATCGTGGCTCCGGCCCCCACGGTGATCTGCCGCGCTTCGCGGTCGACCTCACCGACGAAACCGAGGCGACGGAGCGACACGACCACTTCACCGGCGAGCGGCACGCTGCCGCCCACCATGCCCGTGTTGCCACCTTGGGGCACCACCGCGATCGCATGGCGCCGGCAGACGTCGAGCACACCGGCCACCTCGACGGTGTCGAACGGGCGCACGACGGCAGGTGTCGCTCCGCGGAAGCGACCGGTCCAGTCGACCTCGAACGAGCCCCGCCGGTCGTCGGTGATCACCTGGTCGGCACCGACCACGTCGCACAGCTGGCGCAGCACGGTCGGATCGAGCCGAGCCTGATCGGGTGCGGGTGCCTCCACGTGGTGGACGGTACCCGGCGATTCGGCCGCGGCGGCTTCAGCGCACGAGATCGAACTCGGCAGGGTCGACCTGCTTGGTGCGTCGCCAGTACTCGAGCAGGGTGAACGGCCAGTTCTGGGCCACTCGACCGTGCTCGTTCTTGTACCAGCTGTTCACCGGACTCCAACCCCACGCCATCTGGCGGTTCTCGACGTCGACCGCCTCGTTGAACGAGTCGTGCACGTCGCGCTTCACCACAATCGCCTTCGCATCGTTGGCGAGCACCTCGCGCACCAGTCCGAGGATGAACCGCACACCGCACTCGCTGAAGTAGACGATGCTGCCGTTGATCACGATGTTCGTGTTCGGCCCATAGAGGCACCAGAAGTTGGGGAAGTGCGGGATCGACACGCCGAGGTAGGCCCGGGCATCGCCGGCCCACTGTTCGTGGAGGTCGACACCGTTCTGGCCCGTCACTCGCATGGGCGTCAAGAACTTCGACGCCTGATAGCCAGTGCCGTAGATGATCACGTCGGCGTCGACATGCGAGCCGTCCACCATCACCACACCGGTCGGGTCGACGTGACCGATCGTGTCGGTGCGCAGCGAGACGTTCTCGCGCGTGAGCGTCGACGCCCAGATGCCGTTGTCGCGCACGGCCCGCTTGGCGCCCGGCGGATAGTCGGGCACCACCTGAGCGAGCAGATCGGGATGTCCGGCGAACTGCTCTCGGTAGTACTCGAGCAGCATCTGCCGACCGAACTCGCTCACCTCGTTGACCGATGACCCGTCGCTGTGCCAGTTCGGATCGACACGCACGCTGGCGAGCGCGCCATCACCCATCCGCCAGAAGATCGCGAACCTGTTGAGCTCGCTATAGGTGGGGACGTGCCCGTACAGCCACCGCAGACCAGGGGCGATCTCGTCGTGGTAGTCGGGAGTCGGCGCGATCCACGGCGGCGTGCGCTGGAACACCGTCACGCTGCCCGCCACCTTGGCCACTTCCGGGATGAACTGCAGTGCGCTCGCGCCGGTGCCGATCACCGCGACTCGCAGGCCGGTGAGATCGAGATCATGACGCCATTCGGCCGAGTGGAAGTACTGCCCGGCGAAGTCGGCGATGCCGTCGATCGACGGCCACAGAGGTCGGTTGAGCTGTCCGACGGCGGAGATGACGGCGTCGCCGACCATCGTGTGCTCCACACCGTCGCGCAGATAGCGGACGGTCCATTGGCACGTCTCGTCGTTCCACGACGCCGACTGCACCGCGCTGCGGAACTGGATGTGCGGCCGCAGACCGAACGCCTCCGCGCAGTCGCGGAAGTACTGCTCGAGCACGCCTTGCGGCGAGTAGTGAAACGGCCAGTCATGGCGTTGGGCGAACGAGTAGCTGTAGTTGTGGTTCGGGTTGTCGACCCTGCAGCCCGGATACACGCTCTCGTGCCAGGTGCCGCCGACGTCGTCGTTCTTGTCGAGGATCGTGAAGGCGACGCCCGCCTGCTGCAACCGGTGCGCCGCCAACAGACCCGACATGCCCGAACCGATGATCACCACGTGGAACTCGCGGCCCGGCGCGAGCTGCGACAGATGCCAGCCGGGAGCCCGACGGTCCTCACCTCGATACGCCAACTCCTCTTCGACCAGCGGGAGGTACTCCCCCATCGGCGCACCACCGACGATGAACTCGAGGATCTCTTGGAGCTGGGCATCCGTCGGCGCCGCCGCGGGCCGGCACCCCCCGTCCCGGTAGGCGACGAGCACATCGAGCGCACGAGCCCGAACGCGTGCTTGTTGCTCGTCGGTCAGGCCACCTTGCGGCATCGACAGCAGCATCGGATCGGGCCGCACGTCGCTCTTCAGCAGCGAGAGGTCACCGGTGAGGTACGCCAGCGCCGGCAGCAGTGGCGGCAGCTCCGCCTGTTCCAAGGCGGCAAGGATCTCGGCATCGGTCTCGATGATCGGCACCACGCCGTGCAGGAACGGGCTCGGCGAGGCGGTGACGTCCACCACCGGCGTCGATGTCACGCGTCGACTCCCTTCGGTGCCTGTTGGCTCATGAAGCCGAACATGTAGCCGGCGACTCGACGCATCTGGATCTCCTCGGCGCCCTCGGTGATGCGGTAACGCCGATGATGGCGGTAGATGTGCTCGAACGCCTTGTGCCGGCTGTAGCCCAGACCGCCGTGCACCTGCATCGCCTGATCGGCAGCCTGGCAGCAGAGCCGGTTGGCCCAGTAGTTGCACATCGAGACCTTGTCGCTCTGGCTGAACGCGCCGTACTTGTCCATCGACCACGCGGTCTTGTGGATGAGCGCCCGCAGCATCTCGCACTGTGTCTGCAGTTCCACGAGCGGGAACTGGATCGCCTGGTTCGACGCGAGCGGCTTGCCGAACGGCTTGCGCTCCTTGGCATACGCCACCGACTCGTCGATGCAGTACTGCGCCGCACCCAAGCTGGACGCGGCCTGACGGATCCGGTTCTCGTTGAAGAAGTGCTGCACGACCTGCAGGCCCTTGCCCTCGCCACCGAAGATGACGCCGTTCGGCACGCGCACGTTCGTCAACCGGATGTGGGCGTGATCGGTGGGCATGTTGAAGGTCCACAGGTACTCGACCACCTCGAAGCCAGGGCTGTTCGACGGCACCAGGAAGGCGGTGATGCCACCGCCGTCGCCGGCCTTGCCGCTGGTGCGGGCCATGATCATGTCGTGTGACGCCTTGTGGATGCCGGTGTTCCACGTCTTTTCACCGTTGATGATCCACTCGTCGCCATCGCGTACTGCGGTGGTCTCCATGTGCGTGGCGTCACTGCCGTGGTTGGGCTCGGTGATACCGAACGCAAAGCCTCGACGGCCCTCGGCCAGATCGTCGATCCATTCGGCCTTCTGCTCGTCGGTGCCGTAGTTCAGCATCAACAACAGGCCCACGTTGTTTCCCACGACCGAGTGCTCGTTCTGCAGATCGTTGTGCAGACCTAGACCCTTGCGTGCGAAGTGCTCACGGATGATGGCCATGCCCAGGTTCGTACCGTCCTGGCCGCCGTACTCCTTGGGCAACGGGTAGCGGTAATGCCCCGCAGCGTCCGCGAGCCGCTTGGCCTTGTGCAGCAGTTGCTCCCACTCCTCGTTGGGCAGACCCTGGCGATCCCAATCGGTGCGGGAATCCTCTCGCCGGTGATCGAAGAAGCGGATGTTGTCGTCTGCTTCTTCGAGCGGCCTGATCTCACGTTCGATGAACTCATCGAGCACCACGAGATAGTCGGACAGTTCCTGCGGCAGGTCGAAATCCATGTGGTGAGCATCCTCGCGTCCGGTCGCCACCGACGAACCGGACGGGAGACCTCGCGGGTGTCGGTCGCCCCGCTACACGAAGTAGCCGTTCACATCGACGATCAGGTCCGTTGCGGTGAGGGTGAAGATGCACACTCGACCGGAGGTCCCCACCTTCGACACGACCGCATTCGGGATGCTCTGCCCGGCGGTGTAGTTCAGGTTCGACGCGTTCGGTCGCGCCGACCCGCACGGGAACACCGTCACGAACCCGGCTGCCTGGGCACCCGTGACCGTGACGTTCAACACGACCGTCGATGCATTGATCGGCACCCCGCCCCGACCGGCGACCACGAGTTCCGTCACGATCCCGGCTCCCCGAACGCCGATCCCGTTGAACTGGCCGTCGACGGTCGCCAGACCCGGACGGGTCTCGAGCAGACGGGCAGGCACCACCGATGCAAACGACGACGCCACGCCGAAGAACCCGTTCACATCGATGACCAGATCGGAAGCCATCTGCGAGAAGATGCACACCCGACCTCCGATGCCCACCCGAGCGGTCTGGCCGGCGGCGAAGTTCACGCTCGATGCGTTCGGTTGTGACGATCCACACGGGAACACCGTGATGATCGGCCCACGTCGCTCGCGTGCAACACCGGCGTGGCAGACTTGCCCCCATGACCGCAACGTTCACGCGCATGGATCAGTCGACCGCCGAGGAGTGGGCGGTCATCGGCGAAGAGACCAAGCTGAACCAGGGGCGCGTCGCCGATCGCATCCTGATGCTGCTCGAATCGCTGGCCGACATCACCGACGGCTTCGCCACCGATCAGCTCACGCACTGCCTCCAGACCGCCACCCTGGCCGAGCGCGCCGGCGCCGACGACGAAGTGATCGTCGCCTCGTTGTGCCACGACATCGGCAAGGCGATCAGCGTTCCCAACCACGGTGCGATCGCGGCCGAGATGCTCAAGCCGTACGTTCGCCCCGACGTCTTCCACACGATCAAGAACCATCAGGACTTCCAGGGCCGCCACTACTACGGTCACTTCGGGATGCCCACCGATCTCCGCGAGCAGTTCAGCGACGAGCCGTGGTTCGCCCTCTGCGAACAGTTCACCGACGAGTGGGACCAGATCGCTTTCGATCCCGAGGGCGACACCGAGCCGCTCGCCCACTTCGAGCAGTTGGTGCGCGACGTGTTCGCCCGCCCTCGCTACTGAGCGACGGGCTGCGCTGCGGCGGCACCGGGTGCCACCGGGTACTGCGGCAACGACACGACGAATCGTGACCCACCGATCGGACTCGGCTCCCACCACGCCCGACCACCGTGCAACTGGGCGAAGGTTCTGACCAGGAACAGGCCGACGCCACCGCCCGGACGCACCGTCGAGGACGTCCCGCGCACGTAGGCGTCGAAGACCGAGTCGCGGATCGGCTCGGGAAGCCCTGGGCCATCGTCATCCACGTACACCAGAACGTCGCCGCCAACGATCGTCGCGCCGACGCTGACGATGGTGCCGGGAGGCGTGTGCTTGAGTGCGTTCGACACCAGGTTGTCGAGGATGCGACTGACCAGGACGCGATCGGCGATGACCGTCGAGCCGTGCAACTCGATCGCACCGAGCCGAACGTCGTGGACGTCGGATCGTTGTTGGGCGACGACCGATGTCAACAGATTCTCGAGATCGATCGTCGTGCGCGACGCAGCGATGTCGTGCACCTTGAGACGTTGTGCCGAGGCGAGATCGGAGAGCACCTCGACGGTGTGTTGGGCATCGGCGCTGATCCGCTCGGCGATCACCCGGCGTTGGTCGTCGGTCATCGATGCACCGCGTTGCGCCAAGGTCTGCGACATCAACGAGACGGCAGCCAGCGGCGAGCGAACGTCGTGGGAGACGGCAGCGATCAGGGCGTCCCGCTCCTCCAGCGTCATCGACTGACGTTCGACCAACGCATGCAACCGCTCGTTGACCTCGTGCAGGTCGGTGCGGTGCTGTTCGAGCTCGATCACCAGATCGCCGTTCTTCTGTTCGGCCTCGAACGACGCCATCAACACCCGGTTCGACTCGGTGAAGATGACGTAGGCGTACACGGCGGCCAGCAGAAGGGCAAGACACAGCACCACCGCGTACGTTCCGTCGAAGGTCGCGAACCCGATCAGCCCCAAGACCACCTCGGGCGTCGCCCCCGCCAGGAACGCACGGCGGTCGGGCGACGTGCCCGAGGCGAAGATGCTGAGGCTGCCGATGAGCGCGAACAGCATGATCGCCTGCCACTCGGGGTCTTCGGGCCGGACGAGCACCGGCAACAGCCCCCAGGCAGTTCCGCCGAAGGCGCTCACCACCGCGAAGGCCGAGATGGAGCGAGCAGGATCGACGTCGGCCGACCGTTCGAGCTTCGCGAACGCGACGATCATCGCAATCGACACGACGAGGCGGAGGGCCAACCACGTCAGCGTGCCCGTCTCGTCGCGCGGGTAGAGGAACGCTGCGACCACCAGGCTGGCAGCCATGGCGATGATCGCCCCGTAGCGCGCCGACATCAGCAACGCAACGCGTCGCCGGTTGAGCCCGATCAGCGCGCCTCGCCCGCGCTGGGGCTTTCCTGGTCTCTCCCCGACCTGTGACACGCCACCACCCTAGGTGGCGAACCCCCTCGCATAGCGTGCGCGTGGCAGAAGATCGTCCGTGACGTCCCAGCTCAGGGCCCCGTGAAGACGCGGCCCTTGGCGATGTTGGGGCTGGTGGTGTTGACCCCCGCGGCTCGATCCGACTCACGGCTCTTCGCCTCGGCGCGACCGACCACCTGGTGGTGCACCTCGTCGGGGCCATCGGCCAACCGCAGCGTGCGCTGGCTGTGCCACATGTCGGCGAGGGGGAACCAGTGCGAGATGCCGGCGGCGCCGTGCATCTGGATGGCTTCGTCGATGATGTCGCAGCACTTCTCCGGCACCATTGCCTTGACGGCGCTCACCCACACACGGGCTTCGGCGTTGCCGAGCGTGTCCATCGCCTTGGCGGCGCGAAGCACCATCAACCGCATCGCCTCGACCTCGATCCGAGCCCTGCTGATCACCTCCATGTTCTTGCCGAGGTTGATCAACTTCTTGCCGAATCCCTCACGGCTCAACCCACGATCGACCATCATCTCGATTGCCTTCTCGGCCGAGCCGATGGAGCGCATGCAGTGATGGATACGACCAGGACCGAGACGAACCTGCGAGATCTCGAAGCCCTTGCCCTCACCCCACAGCACGTTGTCCTTGGGGACGCGGACGTCGTGGAAGCGCAGGTGCATGTGGCCATGCGGGGCGTCATCGTTGCCGAAGACGTCCATCGCGCCGACGATCTCGACGCCTGGGGTGTTCATCGGCACGAGGATCTGCGACTGCTGCTTGTAGGTGTCGGCATCGGGGTTGGTGCGCACCATGACGATCATGATCTTGCACCGCGGGTCGCCAGCTCCGGAGATGTAGAACTTCTCGCCGTTGATCACCCACTCGTCGCCGTCGAGCTCGGCCCGGGTCTGGATCTGCTTGGCGTCGGAGCTCATGATCCCCGGCTCGGTCATCGCGTACGCGGAGCGGATCTCGCCGCGGAGCAATGGTTCCAGCCACTGCTCCTTCTGCTCGGCGGTGCCCACCCGCTCGAGCACCTCCATGTTGCCGGTGTCGGGGGCCGAGCAGTTCAGGCACTCCGAAGCAAGGCGGTTCTTGCCCAACTCGACAGCGATGTACGAGTAGTCGAGGTTCGACAGACCCTGACCGGTCTCGGCATCGGGGAGGAAGAAGTTCCAGAGGCCGAGTTCACGAGCCTTGGCCTTCGCCGTCTCCAACAGTTCGAGCTGGCCAGGCGCCCAGCTCCAGCGGTCTGCCCGGTTCTCGCCCAGCCGGTAGAACTCGGCGGTGATCGGATCGACCTCCTCGGCGATGAACTTCTTCACGGCCTCGTAGAGCGGTCGCACGCCCTCGGACATCCGGAGATCGAAGTCGTCCATGCTCGCCGTCTTCAGAGCGCCACCAGCCATGCCGGTCACCTTTCGTCGAGGCCGTACTCGGCCGTCACCATGTGTGCTTCGTCGGACCCTACCGACCGATTCGCACCCGGACGAATCCCGGCTACGCACCGCCGTCATGTTCCTACCTGAGCAAGTTGGTCGTCGACGGCTCAGAGCTCGTGCTCAGCGAGTTCACGGAACTCCTCGGGCACCGAGCCGTGCTCGGACAGAGCCGTCGAGGCGTAGCCGACCGCCGATCGGCCGAACTTCGAGCGGACGGCGTCCATCGATGCATCCACAGCCCATCGGACAGCGCCCGTCCTCGAGCCGGCACGGGCAGCATCGTCGGCCAACACGGGCAGCTCCATCTGCAGCGCGGGTCGATCGACGAGGTTCGACACCGAGATCGCGAGCAGGGAAATGGTCGCCTCGTCGGGATGATCGCCGAGCGCTACCCAGGCGAGCTCCTCGGAGATCTCGGTGAGTGTGAGGGTGGTGGACAGCGGTTCGGCACACGTGCGCGATCGGGTGACCGATCGCATCGCCCTGCCACCACCCGAGAACCGCACGCGCACGGTGATGGTGCGACCGGCGCGCTGTTTCGATCGCAGGCGCCCGGCGACGCGGTCGGCAAGGTGGCCGAGCACCTGCCGGATGAGCTCGGGCGACGGGTTGCGACGACCGAACGCCGACTGGGCACCGACGGAGCCCGCGCGCCGGACGGCCTCGACCCTGCGCTCGTCATCGTTGGCGGCGAGCGCCCACACCTTCGCTCCGATCGCCCTGCCGAGCAGCGACTGCAGGGCGGTGTCGGACGAGGCCGCCAGCTCCCCGATGGTGCGGATGCCGCGTTGGTGGAGCTTCTCCTGCGTGACCGGTCCGATGCCCCACACCAACCCCACGGGCAAGGGGTCGAGGAACTCCCGCTCGCGTGCGGGGTCGACGACCACCATGCCGTCTGGCTTGGCCACCTGTGAAGCGATCTTGGCGAGGTGCTTGGTACGCGCCGCGCCGACCGAGATCGGCAGACCGATCTCGGTGCGGACGCGCTCGCGGATTCGCCCTGCAATGTCGGCGGGCGATCCGAACAGGCGCACGGAGCCGGCCACATCGAGGAACGCCTCATCGATCGAGATGCGCTCGACGTACGGGGTCATGTCGTACAGCACGCTCATCACACGGTCGGCAAGCCGCTGGTACTCACGGAAGTGGCCACCGACGAACAACAACTGGGGACACAGTTGCTTGGCTCTGAACCCCGACATGCCACCCTGGACGCCGAACCGCTTGGCTTCGTAGCTGGCCGCCATCACCACCCCTCCACCCACCGCGATCGGCCGCCCGCGCAGCGTCGGGTCGAGCAACTGCTCGACCGACGCGTAGAAGGCATCGAGGTCGGCATGCAGAATCGTCGGTCCCTCACCCACTCGGTCAACATTAGTCGAACAAATGTTCGGTCACCGACGCGCGACAGGCGGGCTCCTTGACCGCTGGCGGCGGACGTGGACCGTCGTACTCATGTCGACCCATCGACCCAGCGCGGGCACGAGAGCGCGCGGCACCGACACCGGGTTCACGCTGGTCGAGATCCTGGTGGCGATCGTGCTCGTGGGCATCCTCTCGGCCGTGGCGGTGGTCGGTGTCGGCCGGATGATCGGCCAGGGCACCTCCGCTGCGTGCAGCGCGTCGCGTGACGCGGCCCAGACCGCCGCGAACGTCCACTTGGCCACCAACGCGTCGTATCCATCGACCCTCGACGATCTGACCAGCGCGGCTTCGATGACCCTTCCATCCTCGGTGACCGTCGATGTATCGCGGCGGGTCGCGACGGGCGAGGGATGGCAACTGACGATGACACCAGGTGCATCCGCGGGGCCACCAACGTTCGCGTGCAGCACGACGACCCCGGGATCGGTGGGCCTCCTTCCCGTCGCAGGTGCCGCAGCGTGGTTCGATGCGACGGATCCGACCACCGTCAACCTGTCTGGCGGCGCCACCTGGTCGGACAGGAGCGGCAATGGGCGCAACGCATCTGCCGTCAGCGCTTCATGGGCGATGCCGAACGGATTGCAGCTCGGAGGGGGATACGGGTCAGGCGAACGGTCGGCGGCGGCGATCAGCGAGCTGCTCGTCTACAACCGAGATCTGACAGAGGTCGAGCGCGCCGCGACCGAGGCGTACCTCGCCACGAAGTGGTCGATCAGCAGACCGGCCGGTGCACCTGCGATGGCGCCGTCGCCCGACGTGTGGCTGGATGCCTCCGACGCGCCGACGGTGATCCAGTCGGGCGGTGCCGTCACCTCCTGGCAGGACAAGAGCGGTAGGAACGTGAACTTCACCGCGTCCGGTTCCGGCACCACGTACTCGGCGACAGGCCTGAACGGCCAGCCGGCGGTGATGACCGACGGATCGGGAGTGCTGACGACCACATCGCTGGGATCGGCCACTGCGCAGACCTTCTTCGTCGTCGCCCGCCTCACCGGTGGGATCAACCAACGAGTCCTCAGTGGCATCAACAACAACTGGCTGCTCGGGTGGTGGAACGGCGGGCAGGACCAGGCGTACTTCAGCCAGTGGCTGTCGTCGCCGTCGACCGCGGCGACGACGACCGCCGTCCTCTACTCGACGATCGTCGGGACCAGCTCGCGCCGAGGCATCTGGCGCAACGGCGCGGCCCTTGTCGCGACCGGTGGATGGACCAGCGATGTGCAGATCAACGGACTTCCCACGCTGACGACGTCCGGCGAACTGCTGACCGTTCCTTCACTCGGCACGACGGCCGGCGGCACCACCGCGTTCGTGGTCGCGAAGATGACCGGCACGCGCAACGCACGCGTGCTCAGCGGGTTGAACAACAACTGGCTCGTCGGCTGGTGGAACGGTCTGGAAGACCAGGCCTACTTCAGCGGGTGGTTGTCGCAGCCGTCGAGGGCAGCTTCCACCTCTGCCCTGCAGTACAGCGTGACCACGGGCGATGGACAGGGCAGCTTGTGGCGCAACGGCAGACTGATCACCTCTGCATCCGGCTCGTTCTCCAACCCATCCGGCCTCGTGATCGGCGGCGCCTACGTCGGTGGCGAGACATCCGCTGTGAGCGTCGGCGAAGTGATCATCTACAACAGGATCCTCGACGCCCCCGAACGCCAATCGGTCGAGTCGTACCTCCAGACGAAGTGGGGCATCACCCCCGGCGCATGACCCGTGCGGTGGCTGAGCGATCAGACGCCGTCTACGGGTCAGGGGTCAGCGGGTCAGGAGGCGGACCAACGCCGACAAGCCGACCATCACGATCACCCCGCGCAGGATCCGCGGGTCGAATCTGCGGCCGACCTTGGCCCCGATCTGGCCACCGATCGTCGACCCCAGAGCGATCACGCCGACGACGGCCCAGTCCACATCGGTGCTGAGGACGAACACGACCGAGGCCACCGTGTTCACCGTGAGCGCGAGCACGTTCTTGCACCCGTTCAGCCGCTGCAACGTGTCGTCGATGAAGATGCCGAGCGTTGCGATCAGGATGATGCCCTGTGCAGCGCCGAAGAACCCGCCATAGATGCCCGCGGCGGCGACGACCGCGAACAAGGCCGGCGTGACGTCGCGATGCACCCTCACGTCACCATCGCGGTCGGCTGCCTGAGCTCGCGCGAGGCGGCGCGCTGTGAGGCGCTTCGCGATCGTCGGTTGAAGCACCACCAGTGTGAGAGCCACCACGATCAGAACGATCACGACTCCGTCGAACACGTCGCTCGGCAGGAGCAACAGCAGCGTCGAGCCGGCGAGCGCGCCGGCGGCCGACGCAGGGATCAACGTCTTCATGCGGCGTTGCTGGCCCACGAGCTCGCGGCGATAGCCGTACGCTCCCGACAACGAGCCGGGCACCAAACCGATGTTGTTCGACACGTTGGCGATGAGCGGTGAATAGCCGAGCGCCACGAGGGTCGGGAACGTGATCAGCGAACCCGAGCCGACAACGGTGTTGATCGTCCCGGCGCCGACACCGGCGAGCAAGATCGCGACGAAATCGGGAAACGACATCGGCTCACGTCGTCAGGAGACGACCGTGCCACCGTCGCACGTGATCACCTCGCCGACGGTGAACGC
>JAYUSX010000131.1:0-5120 GCA_043755475.1 Actinomycetota bacterium | reverse complement strand
TACCAGACCGCCGTCGAGTTCCGCCCGACCCTGAAAGCCCAAGCCGACCACGCCACCCGGAACCACCAGACCGACCGGGCCACGATCTTCAAACGGCTTCTCAACACGCTCCCGGCCGAGACCGCCTGACCATCGATTACCGGAATAACCCGATCACCCCTTGACGGATTACCGGAATAACTGCCGATCGGCACGGTGGACATGAAGGTCGGCGTCGGGCAATCATGACGAATGCTGAGAGTTCGTGCGCCCATGACTTGCGCTATGGCGGTGCTCGTATCGGCGGTCGTCGCGGCCGGTTGCATCGGCCCACGCGACGCCAGGATCAACCAAGCCACGCTCCAGGGGGACCGCACCTTGGTGCTCGGCATCGACGCGTGTAACGGCTCGAACGAGGCGAAGACGACCGAGCGATCCGACCAAGTGAGAGTCAAGGTGCGGACCGACGACGCGCCAGGTGGAGACGACTGCAGCGACGTCGTCAACATTCAGTTGAAGGAGCCGCTCGGCGATCGCCCGCTGATCGACGATTCAACTGGGCGAGCGGTCGAGGTCCTGCCCGCGCCCTCACCGCCGATCGGCACGGGTTGATCACATGGGGGCACGTCCTCATCGGGCAGTGGGGGCGGCAATCACCGCGTTCGTTCACGGCGAGGGCGGAGAAGTCGGTCGAGCAACGCCGGATCGGCGGGCCAAGCTTCGTAGATGGCGTCATGAGGTACTCGTCGTGCGGCGAAGCGGAACGCGAGCGCAACCACGACGACGTCGTCAAGCGGTCCGATGACTGGCAAGAACTCGGGGATCAGGTCGATCGGCGAGAGCACCCACAGACCCGCGACTGCAATGGCGATCTTGGCTGCGCGAGGCACTCGTGGGTCTTTGCGAAGACGCCGAATCGTGATCACGCACGCGGGCAGCACCGTCGCCAGATCCTTCGCTGAACCGGGTGGCAGCCGCTTCGCGAGCACGATCATCAGCGACCACATGACTGCGAGCACGACCAGCCCGATCAGAATGAGACGAAACACCACCAGGACCCACCCTAGGAGCGCCAGCCCGCACCGATCTGCCGCACTGCTCGCGTCGATGCCTTGTGCTGAGCGCCCGGTCAGGGCAACATGCGCTGGTGCTCACGGCGCGGTGGTGGCAGCAGTCGCCCGGAGCTACCTGTCGCCTCCACCGATGCTGGCCCTGCGACAGCTGGCAACACTTCCGTTCACACCGTGCTGTGGCGCACCTACAGCCGATGTCGCAATCGGAGACGAAGGGGTCGTCGTCAACCAGTCATGGCTGGGCCACATGACGACCATCGGTGTCGACGGCGAAACGACCGATGTACCGATCGACGACGAGATCTCTGGCATCACCTACGGTCCCGGAAGTGTCGTTCATGGGCTGCGTCAGGGACGCCAGAACAGTGACTTCGCCATCGTGGCGGTTGGTGAACCGACGATGCCCGTCATTGCCGAGATGCACCGCGACGGCAGCGTGCGATGGTGGTCGATCCCCGATGGTTGGACCGTCGTTGCCAGCGACGTGTGGGCACCGTTCTCGCCCGCATCACCGCTGAATCGATCGACCTCGCGCTGGCTGATTGGTAGAGAGCCCATGCGCGCCGGTCAGGCGTGCACTTCGACTCGGGTTCGCGTTCCCCAGTGGCCACGCCGCAGCGTGAGCAAGGCGTAGATCCGCAGCGGGGTGAGCAGCAGCACGTGGAGCAGCGTGTAGACGGGCGCGAGCGCAAACGTGGCGAGCTGGAAACGGAGCGACGCTCGCTCCCGTCCGAAGTAACGCACGTTGCGGGCGTAGGCGAGCGCGACCCCGTAGAACACGTACTGCCAGTGCAGCAGCTCACCGGTCAGCGGTTGGCGGATGTACACGGCGAAGACCAGGTTCATCGAGAACACGAGCCAGATCGTCAGCTCGGCGCAGCTGATCCAGAACGGCCACCGCCGCATTCCCAAGTGCCGCAGGGTCCACAACGATTCGCGGAAGAAGCTCTTGTTCCAGCGCAACTGCTGACGACGGAAATGGCCGATCCGTTCGGGAACGAGGGTGTAGGCGAGGGAGGTGTCCTGCAAGACCGCGCGGCCTGACAGAAGTGCGTACTGCGTCATCCGCCGATCGTCTCCGAACTGCACCGGCACACCGAGGAACGTCTGGCTGACGAAGTCGGCGAGGTGCTGACGGACCACCGCCGTGCGGTAGAAGCTGAGGCTCCCGCAGCAGCACACGACCGAGCCGACGGTGGAGTAGGCAGCGCGTTCGAACAAGAACGCGTTGGCGTAGCGCAGGTCGATGAGTCGGGTGAGCAGGTTCGTGTCGTGGTTCAAGGCTCGGACGTTGCCGGTCACCGCGTTCACGCGGGGATCGGCGAACGGCCGGAGCCCCTCGGCGATCGCCGATTCGTCGAGCTCGGTGTCGGAGTCGACGGTGATGACGATGTCGCACGTCGTTCGCTCGAACGCATAGCTCTGGGCGTGGCGCTTGCCGCTGTTGCGTTCGAGACGATGAACCATGACATCGGTCCGGTCACCGAACAGCCCGGTGGCGACGCGCAGGCAGGCGTCGGTGAGCGAGCCGTCGTCGATCAACCAGATCTCCTCGGGCCGGCGGGTCTGGCGGGCGATCGAGGTCAAGCAACGGCGAAACGCCTCCGGGTCCTCGTTGTAGAAGCACACGATCAGGCCGACCCGAGTGTCGAGGGGAGGATCCGTCGTCGCCGGTCGGTAAAGAACCGAGCCGAAGAACTTTGCCGTCAGCAGGGCCAGCGCGCCGAATCCGTACCAGCGCCCACCGCCGCCGCTGATCACCGACACGGTCGCCACGCCGAACATCCCGATGCTGAACAGCGTGATCGAGACGATGTTCCGACGCCGGCGTTCGGCGCGGGCGTCGACCCGATGCGGCAGAGGCCAATCGGCGTTCGGGCCAGGCGCACCGAGCTGCAGGCGGAGTGCTTCGGCCACCTGTTCCGGAGTGGCAAGCCCGTGCTCCACGAGGATCTCGCCGATTCGTCGTGGATCACCCAGGTCCTGCTCATACCGACCAAGCAGGGCATCGGCGGCGGTGATGATGCCCAATCGCTCCATCATCTCGCCCAGTCGAGCCGGAACTCGATCGACGAGTCGTCGGTCCGCCACGCCGATCTCGCGCTCGGCGGGCGCCGATGCACGGACGACGGGGTCGTCGAACACCTTTGCTCTCACCGATCCGCCCGCAGCGCTCATGGGACCCTGTATCGGGCCGGTGACCGCTCACCTTGAGCAGAGAAAGCCCAGGATGGCGCAACAGGCGCGTCTGAGGGCTCAACCCATCTGAGCTCGCGGCCGGGTGCGCGATGCCCGGCGGGTGATGAGACGCGGGAGTAAACGTGTCGCGCGTCGACGCGCCGGTGTGGTTGGATCGAAGCGTGGCACGCGACATCATCGTTCCCCGGAAGGCTCAACCCGGCGACGCGGTGGCGATCGTGTCACCGTCGTTCGCCGCACCGGAGTTCTTCCCGGCGGTCCACGAACAAGCAATGCGACGGCTCACCGCAATCACCGGACTGGTGCCGGTGGAGTATCCGACCACTAGGAAGACCTCGAGCCCTCAGGATCGGGCGCGTGATGTGAACGCGGCCTTCGCTGATCCGAGCATCCGGGCGGTCCTCGCGGTGATCGGCGGCGAAGATCAGATCACCGTCATTCCGCACCTCGACCCAACGGTCGTCCTCGCTGACCCGAAGCCATTCCTCGGGTACAGCGACAACACCAACATCTTGCACTGGCTGTGGTCTCACGGCATCGCCGGCTTCTACGGCGGCTCGACCCAGGTGCATCTGGGCCCCGGACCCGCCGTCGACGTGTGCCATGCCGCGTCGCTGCGCGCCGCGCTCATCACTGGCGAGCGAATCGAGATCACCGAACCTGGAGAGTCGGAGGACATCGGCAAGCCCTGGGACGACCCTGCAGCGCTGACGGAGTACGGCCTGCGCGAAGCAACCGAACCCTGGACGTGGACAGGCCCCGAGCGGTCCGTGACCGGGCGAACGTGGGGCGGATGCGCTGAAGTGATCCAGTGGATACTGACCGCTGGCAGGTTTCCCACAGATGCGTCGGTTCTCGACGGTGGCATCCTGCTGCTCGAGACGAGCGAGGAGTTGATCCCTGAGCGTGAGTTCGGCTGGATCATGAGATCGCTCGGCGAACGCGGCGTGCTCGCTGCCGTCCACGCCATCGTCGTCGCGCGACCCCCGGCCGAGCAGATCCACGCCACACGCTCGTCCGCTGAGCGTCGAGCGCATCGCGTCGAGCAATGCGACATGGCGCTCGGGATCGCTCACAGGTACAACCCGGACGCCGTCGTGTGTGTCGGGCCCCCGTTCGGGCACACCCGGCCACAGTGGATCGTTCCGTACGGCGGGACCATGACCATCGACGGCACCCGCCGCAAGATCTGGGCCGAGTACAGCTGACGAACCTCGACCTCAACAGGTTCGCGACCAACCTGCTCACCAGACAGCGTGCACCGACACCAGCCACGGGGCGGCTGACATGTCGGCGCTGATCAGCGAGGTGTGGCACGCCGCTCACCGATCCAGATCGCACTACGCTGCCTGGCCGTGGAACTCGCCGAGCTGCAGCAGGTGATCGAGCGCACCTACGGCGATCGGGACCGGGCGCGGGGTGTTCCGTCCACCGTGGCCTGGCTCGCCGAGGAGGTCGGCGAGCTGGCGCAGGCGGTTCGCAAGGGGTCGCCGGCTCAACAGCGCCACGAGTTCGCCGACGTGCTCGCATGGGTCGCCTCGCTGGCCAACCAGATGGGTATCGATCTCGACGATGCCATCGCCCGCTACGCCCACGGATGTCCACGGTGCAGTGCGACCCCATGCGGGTGCCCGTGACGGAGCAGACGCGGCAGACGGCGTCGTCCGCAGGGATCGAGAGCTCCGATCCACGGGCTCGCGATGAAACGACGGCGGGCGGCGTCGACCAAGCACACATGCGCCATCCCAGTCCCACGTCGGTCGACCACGGCCACGACCACGACCACGACCACGACGATCCGCCGACGAACGCGCCGGCGCGCCCCGGCATCGAAGACATCGTCCGCGATCACAGCGCAGCGATGTACCG
>JAYUSX010000130.1:0-5167 GCA_043755475.1 Actinomycetota bacterium | reverse complement strand
GGGCGGCACTGTTGCGACCCACCGTTCAGCGGTTGCGCAGCGCCGCCTTCGCGGGCGTCGGTGTCGCTGCGTGCCTGGCGCAGCTGGCCGGGCGACGTCTGCCCGGCACCCCGATCGCCTGGTTCGCAGGCGGCGGCCTGTTCGGTCTCAATGTCGCACTCGTGTGGGTGGGAGCTGCCCTGGTCGCCCACGCAGTGCGCATCCCGCTCCTCCTCACCACGGTCGTCGGCCTGGTGGCGGTGGGCTGGCAGGCATCTGCGATCGCCACCGGCATCCCAGGTCCTGGGAATCTCGCCGGCAGCCTCGGCCTGTGGGGATGGCGCCAACGAGGCATGGACGTGATCCCGCTGGTGCTCACCGCGGCGCTCGTCACGATCGGAGTGCTGTTGGTGGCGCGCACCTCGCTCGAGGCGTTGGCCCGCCGGAGCAGCCTGGTGGCACAGCTTCGCTTCGCGGTGACCATGCAAGACCTGCGCACGGTGATCCTGCTGCGCCGTCAACTCTCGTACGAGCACACCCGGAGCGATCCATGGGTGCGCCTCGCCTTCCTCGGGCACGGACCCGCCATTTGGCGCCGCGGGTGGCACAGCTTGCTGCGTCTCCCGGCGGGGAGACTCATCCGCATGGTCGCCCTCACACTCGCTGCTGCGGGCTGCCAGATCGCGGTCATCCATGGCACGGCTCCCGCGTTGTTCGGCACCCTCGTGTGCACCTTCGTGCTGGGTCTCGAGGTGATGGAGCCGCTGTCGCAAGAGGTGGATCAACCCGATCGCACCGACAGCTTCCCGATGGAGCGCGGCGAGTTGATGGTTCGCCACCTAGCAGCGCCGGCGGTGGTCCTCGTCGTGTTCACGATCATCGGCGCAGCTGCAGCCGTCGTGTTCGATGCGCTCTTGACCGACGGCGAGCGCATCGGATCGGCCATCCCTGTGGCGGTCCTGCTCGGCATCGCCGCGGTCTTCGCGGGTGCCTCCGGTGCTGCGATCAGCATCGTCCGCGACGCTCCCGACCCGATGTCGAGCACCAACCAGGAGGTGTACCTGCCGCCTGAGATGGCCGGGTTCACCACGGTCATCCGAACGCTGATCCCGCTCGTGATCAGCGCGATCGGCGCAGCGATGGCACTCGGCGTTCGTTCGGCGATCGACAACGGCACCAGCGATCCTCTCGCGAACGCCATCCGCGGATGCGTCGCCGTCGGGCTCCTGACAGTGCTCACCGCCGCCTGGGTGAAGTACCGCGATCGCGCCCGGCGCAAGATCAAGGCGTTCATGGCCGAAGGACGCGCCCAGACCCAGCAACAACGGAGTGCTCGATGACCGCTTCACCACCGGCCCTGGCCGTCCACGAACTCACCAAGTCGTACGGGGGATCGCATCGCGGATCGCATCGCGGATCGCATCGCGGATCGCCTGGGGGGTCAGAACACGACCGGCCCGCGCTCGCACCACTGAGCCTCGAGGTGCCCGCCGGACAACTCGTTGCGCTCGTGGGCCACAACGGGAGCGGCAAGACGACGTTCATGCGCATGCTCGCCGGCTTGCTCGATCCCAGCGGCGGCTCGGTGGAGGTCCACGGTCAGCCGGGCGGTTCGATGGAAGCCCGGGCCGAGTTGGCGTACTTGGCCGACCACCCCACGTTCTACGACGACCTGTCGCTCCGCGAGCACCTCGAGTTCGTGGCGCGCATGCATGGTGTGCAGGACTGGCTGGGCACCGCGGAGCGACTGGTCGGCGCGCTCGGCCTGACCGAGCGCTTCGATCAGCTCCCCACCACGTTCAGTCGCGGTCTGCGGCAGAAGGCCGCGATCGCGATCGCGTTCGTTCGGCCGTTCACCCTGCTGCTCGTCGACGAGCCGTTCGTCGGGTTGGACGAAGCGGGCAAGTCGGCGCTGCTCGGCTTGTTCGACGAAGCTCACGCCCGCGGCGCCGCACTGGTGGTCGCGACCCACGAGCTCGGTTTCGTCACCCGGGCCGATCGGTTGATCGCACTCACCGACGGCGAGGTTCGCTTCGACGGTCCGCCCGGCGACACCGACGTCCACGCGCTGGTCCTGCACACCTGACGCTGCACCTGACGCTGCACCTGACGCCCGACGGCGAAGGGTCGCCGCGGATCGGCGCATCGCCGGCAAACCTTCACTCTGCGACCCCGCGCGAACGCGGCGGGCGATTCCTCTTGACGATTGCGTTAGCATCCACCCCCATGCAGGAGTTCATCACCGTCAGCTCGTCCTCGTACGACCCCGCGGCACTCGCGACCAAGCTCACCGACAAGTCCGCGGACGGCTGGTCGGTTGTCAGCATCGTCTCCACGGGCGGCGACGTCACGGCCTTCTTGAGCCGCGAGTCCACCGGCGCGTCCAGCTCGAGCGCGGTCGACACCAACAGCGGCTCTGTGCCTGTGGTGGAGGCCGTCGCCTCGTACGAGCCGGCAGCCGTGGTGGAACCCGAGCCGGCGCCCGCCCCCGAACCCGCCGCCGCCGAACCGGCAGGGTGGGCCGTGGCTCCCGCGCCCGCCCCGGCAGTCGCCGTCGTCGAGCCGATGCCCTCCAGCACCTACACGCCCGCTGCCACGACGGCCTATACACCGGCGCCTGCAGCTGCAGCCGCGCCCGCCGTTCCCGCTGGCTGGTATGCCGACCCAGCAGGCCGGTTCGAGCTTCGCTACTGGGACGGTGGCACCTGGACCGAGCACGTGTCTCGCGCCGGCCAGCAGTACACCGACCCGCCCGTCGCCTGATCTCGGCGATCGCATGAAGCGGCCCCTCCGGGGCTGCGGAGATGTGACCTTCGGCCCGACGGCCTGCAGGCGCGCCGACGCCCGGCCCGCTACCGTCGACGGTCGTGCGCGCCACCTCCATCGGTCATGCCGGCATCCTGATCGAGACCCCCTTCGGTTCGATCACGTGCGACCCGTGGTTCGAACCTGCGTTCTTCGGGTCGTGGTTCGTGTTTCCTCGCAACGATCAGCTCACACCCGAGCTGCAGCATGCGATCGAGCACCCCGACTACCTGTACATCAGCCACATCCACGGCGATCACCTCGACGAGACGTGGCTGCCGAATCACGTCAGCCGTGATGTCACGGTGTTGCTCCCCGGGTACCCGACCCGCGAACTCGAACGACGCTTGCGCGACATGGGATTCACCACGTTCATCCGCACCAACGACGGCGAAGAGGTGCACCTGAGCGGCGACCTGCGGATCGCGATCCATGTGGAGGTGAGCATCACCGACGGCCCCGGGGGCGACTCGGCGCTCGTCGTGAGCGACGGTGTGTCTCGCCTGGTGAACCAGAACGACTGCCGCACCAGCGACCTCGATGCCTTGCGCTCCCACGGCCCGGTCGATCTCCACTGGATCCAGTACTCCGGCGCGATCTGGTACCCGATGGTGTACGAGGAGACCCCCGAGAAGATGCGCGAGCTCGTCGACCTCAAGGTCGACAGTCAGCTCACACGGGCCATGCGCTATGTCGAGGCCGTCGGGGCCCGCGCCGTGGTGCCGAGCGCGGGTCCGCCCGCGTTCTTGGATCCCGATCTGTTCGGGTTGAACGTGATCGACGGCGACGAGCTGAGCATCTTCCCCGACCAGCGCGTGTTCATGGATCGCCTCGCCGGCGAGGGTCGACTCGGCGTGCTCGCGATCCCCGGCACCGCCATCGACATCGGACGCGACGGCGTTCGGGTCACCCATCCGATGCCCGACCGCGACGTCGCCGAGATCTTCGAGCACAAGCGCGAGTACCTCGAGCGATACCAGGCCGACTACCTGCCCTGGCTGGCCGAGACGAAGGCGGGTTGGACGGCACGCAGCGACGACCTCTTCGCCACCGTGAAGGCGTGGTGGGAGCCGCTGCTGGCGATGGCGCCCACGTTGCGTGCCGGCGTGGGCGCGAACGTGTTGCTGCAAGCGGGCGACGTCGAGATCCTCATCGACTTCCCGAACGGTCAGGTGCGCTCCTTCGCCGGCGACGACTACGAGTTCCGGTTCACCATCCAGCGCGAGCTGGTCGAGACCGTGGTGGCCCAGAAGGCCGTCGACTGGAGCAACGCGCTGTTCCTCTCCGCACGCTTCACGGCATGGCGGGCAGGCAACTACAACGAGTACGTCTACAACTTCTTCAAATCGCTGTCAGTCGAACGCATGCGGCGCACGGAGGCCGAGGCGCTGCGCAAGACCGACCCGGACCGCACCGGCTTGGCCGGCGAGGAGATCCGCATCGGTGACCATGTGTGCGAGCGCCTGTGCCCTCACCGCCAAGCCGACCTGGCGGTGTTCGGCGAGATCGACGGCGACCACCTGGTGTGCACCCTGCACGGCTGGAAGTTCGACCTCGAGACGGGTGAGTGCCTGAACGCGGCCAACCGCAAGCTCGTCATCCGCCGCGCGTGATCCCGATTCCGGCGCCACCCGATCAGATGCCTCGGGATCGGCGCCGTTCGCGGGTCAGGACACGGTGAGGCGGTAGGCGAAGTCGTACACGCCCGGTGACAGCTTGTACTGCGGCAACACGTCGGGCCCACAGCTCGCGGTGCCGAGCCCTCGATGAGCGACATCGACGTGCACGATCAGCTCCGGCCGAGGACGCAGTTCGGTCTCGGTGCGAGCCTCGTAGAGGTCGTGCACCGTGACGTGAGTGGCCGACACGTGCAGCACCGCTGGTTGCACGACGTCGATGCGGACGACGCGGCCTGATGGGTCGATGCATTCGAACCACCGGCAGTCGGTGCGCAGACCGAACTCTTGCGGCACGAGGTATGGCGGTGAGTCGGGCACGCCGTGCCAGATGCCGAGCGGTGACCCGCTGTTGCGATCGGGATAGTTCTCGCCCGGCCCTCGCCCGAACCAACGAAGTTGTTCGAATCCCGCGGGCAGGGCGAAGGTGATGCCCACCCGGGCGAGGTCGGCGCAGCGTTCGGGCACCACCACGTGGTGGCGGTACTCGACGGATGCTCCATCGGAACCTGGCGACTCCGACACCGCGCGGCTCCAGGTGTGCTCGACGAGCTCCTCCGCCGGCAGGCGGTCGGCGCCGATGTCCTGCCAGTGCACGAACGAGGTTCCGCCGACGCGGATGCGGCGCGACAGATCGGGCATCAGCTTGAAGCCGTCGTTGTCGATCGGCGCCCGGAAGATGCACAACTCGACCGGCGACACCAGCA
>JAYUSX010000129.1:0-5170 GCA_043755475.1 Actinomycetota bacterium | reverse complement strand
TCCACGACGACGAGTACACGAGGTAGCTGAAGCTCACCGAGTGCGACTCGGGGAAGCCGTAGTTCGCGAACGCGGCCATCTTCACGAAGATCTCGTCGGCGACCGCACCGGTGATGCCGCGCTCGGCCATTCCCGCGTACAGGCGAACCTTGAGTTGTTCCATCCGCGCCCTGCTGCGCTTGGATCCCATCGCCTGCCGCAGTTGGTCGGCCTCGCTGGGGGTGAACCCGGCCACGTCGATCGCCATCTGCATCAGCTGCTCCTGGAACAACGGCACACCGAGCGTCTTGCCCAGGCTGTTCTCCAACAGCGGATGCAGGTAGGTGATCGGCTCCTGACCGTTGCGACGCCGGATGTACGGGTGTACCGAACCACCCTGGATGGGGCCCGGACGGATGAGGGCCACCTCGACCACCAGGTCGTAGAAGCGGCGCGGCTTGAGCCGCGGCAACGTGGCCATCTGTGCCCGGCTCTCGATCTGGAACACGCCCACGGTGTCGGCACGGCAGAGCATCGAGTACACCTCGTCCTCCTGCGGGATGGTGGCGAGATCGACCTCGTAGCCGCGGTGTTCGCGGATGAGGTCGACGGCGTAGTGCAGCGCCGAGAGCATGCCGAGGCCCAGCAGGTCGAACTTCACCAGCCCGACGGCGGCGCAGTCGTCCTTGTCCCACTGCAGCACGCTGCGCTTGTGCATCCGCGCCCACTCCACCGGGCACACCTCGATCACCGGCCGGTCGCAGATCACCATCCCGCCCGAGTGGATGCCGAGGTGACGCGGCGCATCTTCGATCTCGGCCGCCAGGCTCATCACCGTGGCCGGAATGCTCACGTCGGGTTGCTCGGCGGTGGTGGCGACGCTGCCCCACGCATCCACCTGCTTGCTCCACGCGTCCTGCTGACCCGGCGCGAATCCGAGCGCCTTGGCCATGTCGCGCACCGACGATCGCGCCCGGTACGTGATCACGTTGGCCACCTGCGCGGTGTGGTGTCGGCCGTAGCGCTCGTACACGTACTGGATGACCTCTTCACGGCGATCGCTCTCGATGTCGAGATCGATGTCGGGTGGACCATCACGCTCGGGCGACAGGAAGCGTTCGAACAGCAAACCCAGCGACACCGCGTCGGCCTTGGTGACGCCGATCGCGTAGCAGACCGCGCTGTTGGCAGCGCTGCCACGTCCCTGACAGAAGATGTCGGCCCTGATGCAGAACTCGACGATGTCCCACACCACGAGGAAGTAGCCGGCGAAGCCCAACCCCTCGATCACGTCGAGCTCGTGGTCGATCGTGCGCCAGGCGCGAGCCCGCAGCGAGAGGTCTTCGCCCGGCGCAGGGCGGTCGCCGTAGCGACGCCGAGCGCCCTGCAGCACGATCTCGCGCAGGTACTGCATCTCGGTGAGCGGCCGGCCCTCGGGCCCGTTCGGGCAGGGGAACGGCGGCAGCTTCGGTGCCACGAGCGACAGGTCGAACGCCGCGGCGCGACCGATCTCCGCGGCGAGCTCCACCACCCCTGGGTAGCGCAGGAACCGCCGCGCTTGCTCGGCGCCACTGCGCAGGTGGGCCGTGGCTGCGGCCGGCAACCACGGATCGAGCTCGTCGAGGCTGCGCCGGGCCCGCACGGCAGCCACCGCCATGGCCAGCGGCCGCTGAGCCGGTGTGGCGTAGTGGACGTTGTTCGTGGCGATGCATGCCAGATCGAGCCGACCGGCCAGCTCGGCCATCGCGTCGTTGCGCGCCGAGTCCATCGGGTCACCGTGATCCCACAGCTCCACCACCACCCGATCGCGACCGAACAACTCGATCAACCGCTGCAGCTCGCGCCGCGCCGCGCTCGGTCCGTCGGCCAGCAGGGCCGCCGGCACCGTGCCCTTGCGACACCCGGTGAGCACCCACCACTGCCCGGCCGCCGCGTCGGCTAGGTCGCCGAGCGCGAACCGCGGTGACCCCTTCTCACCAGCCAGATGCCCGAGGCTGAGCGCACGCGAGAGGCGGGCATAGCCGTCGGTGCCGTGGGCGAGCACGAGCAGATGGTGGCCGTGCGGATCGGGCTCGTGCCGCTGGTCGTCGCTCGACACTCGCGTCTGCTGCACGGTGTGGTGTTCGTCGCGAGCCATCCGGGTGTTCGACATCGTGTCGGTGGTGATCGTGATCTCGGCACCGAACACCGTGGGCAGCCCGACCGCCCGGGCTGCTTCGGCGAAACGCACCACGCCGTACAACCCGTCGTGGTCGGTGAGCGCCAACGCTTCGAGCCCCAATCGGGCAGCTTCTTCGGCCAGCTGTTCGGGATGCGACGCGCCGTCGAGGAACGAGAAGTTCGAATGACAGTGCAGCTCGGCATACGCAGTGGTGGGGGCACCGGGCCGCATGAGCGGCCGGGTGGTGTCGGGCGAGCTCGGCTGGAAGCTGGGAAGGAAGGGCTGGCGCTTCCGACTCCACGCCGGCCCGTCGCCACCGGCATTCCACGACGGCGACCCCGGTGCACGTCCGTCCTTGCCGCGTGCTTCGTTGCCTTCGTTGCCTTCGTTGCCTTCGTTGCCTTCGTTGCCTTCGTTGCCTTCCCGCGCCTGGTGCTGTTGACGCTGAGTGTGCTGTTCGGGGGTCCAGCGCCCCGACAGGAGTGCTTCGACGTCCTTCCAGGGCATGCTCGGGTTGTTGAAGCCCATCGAGACACGGTATCGAACAGGTGTTCGATACCGCAAGCCCCGATCTGTCGAGAATCTCAGATTTCTGGCAGGCTCGCGACGGATTCCACCGACACCGAACGACGAAGGGCCGCATGAACATGTCGAGCAGCGCCCGCGACGAGGTTCCCGGATGACATCGAACCGCGTGCTGGAACTGTACGAGCACGCCGTCGGCGACGTGTACGGCTACCTGGTCCGCCGCTGTCCCAGCGCGGCCATCGCCGAGGATCTCACCGCCGAGACCTTCCTCGCGGCCACCCGCGCCCTCCACCGCAGCGAGACGGAGCTGTCGGTGGGGTGGCTGATCGGCACGGCGCGCCACAAACTCGTCGACCACTGGCGTCGCGAAGGGCGCCAGCGCCAAGCGCTCGAAGAGCTGTATGACGGCGCCTCCCAGCCATCCGACTCCCACGACCCGGTGGAGGTCATCGAGGCACTGCAGGTCCACGACGTGCTCTCCCGACTCAGCCCTCACCATCGCGCCGCGCTCACCTTGCGCTACCTCGACGGCCTTCCGGTGGAGCAGGTGGCCCTGTTGCTCGATCGTTCGGTCCATGCCACCGAATCGCTCCTCATGCGCGCGAAAGCGACGTTCCGGACGTTGTCCCGCGACCCCCAGACCACACCCCCGACCGCACCCCAGACCACACCCCAGACCACACCCCAGACCAAGGAGGCCGCCCACGATGCTCCGCGAGGCGCCTCCCATGACGGAGGACGGCGATGAGCGACCAGACCGACCCGTTCGCAGTCCTGCGCGCCGACACCACACCGATTCCACCACCTGCTCACGTCGTCGATCGCGTGCGCACCCTCGTCCTCGCCGAACAGGAGCGACTCATGTCAGACGAACGCCCGACCACCCGCCAGCTTCCCGCCGACCTGGAGTTCCAGAACACGGTGACGCCCTACCTGTGCGTGGCCGGCGCCGCCTCGGCGATCGACTTCTACGTCGATGCATTCGGCGCCGTCGAACATCACCGCATGGTCGGCGACGACGGTCGAGTCGGCCACGCCGAGATCGTGATCGGCACCAGCCGGATCATGCTCGCCGACGAGTACCCCGAGATCGACGTGCTCGCGCCCACCACCCGCGGCGGCACGTCCACCACCTTCACGCTCACGACCCCCGATGCCGCCACGCTCGATGCCATGTTCACCCGGGCTCTCGAACTGGGCGCAACCGCGCTGCGACCCGTCGAGGACCAGTTCTACGGTCACCGCCAGGGCACCTTGCGCGATCCCTTCGGGCACCAGTGGTCGATCAGTTCACCAATCGCCGACTTCGACGACGAGCGGTACGACGCGAACAGCCGTGAGGCCGGCTTCGACATCGTGCGTCCGCCTCGTTCCGAGTCGCCCGACGGCGACCATCAGGTGAAGCACCACGACCGCGGCGACCTGTTCTACTTCTCGCTTCCCGTGGCCGACCTCGCCCGGGCGCAAGCGTTCTTCGGTGCCGTGCTCGGCTGGCGTTTCGACGATCCGGGCAACGGGCATGTGAGCAACATCTCGGCCCCACCCGGAGCGTTGGAGACCGCTGACGAGCCGGCACCACCGAAGCTGTGGTTCGTCGTCGACGACATCGACGCCGCCGTCGCCCGCGTGCGCGAACACGGCGGCATTGCGTCCGACCCGGTTCGCTACGACTCGGGCTGGGACGCTGCCTGCATCGACGATCAGGGCACGCGGTTCCACCTGAGCGTGCCCGCGGCCAAGTACACCACCTGAGCCTCCACCGCTGAGCCTCCACCGCTGAGCTCGTCGTCGGAACGCTCGGTCGGGGCGAGCCCGGACGCGCCACCGGCCGCGCGTCATCTCTGACGAGAGGACGTGCGGCCGGCACGGCGACTGTTCTCATCAACGTTCAGGCGGCGGGGGGTGCCGCCGGACGGTCGGTGAGACTCGCCGAAGCGTCAGGCTTCGGCGAGCAACTGGTAGAGCTTGCGCCGAGCATCGTTGACGATCGACGTCGCCTGCTCCAGCAGCTTCGGATCGCCCTGGGCGCCCACCTGCTTGGCCGCCATTCCGAGCTGCCCGAATGCGTGCCACAGGCTGCGATGCCCGCCGCCGTCCTCGGACGGCATCCACGGTGCACCACCTACTTCGTCGGTGCGCTCGGCGAGCGCCGTCTGGCCGGCTTCGGTGATCTCGTAGATCCGCTTGGCATCTCGCTCGTCGCTGCGAACGAGTCCCGTCTCTTCCAGCAATTGCAGCGTGGGGTAGACCGATCCCGGGCTCGGCTTCCACCGACCACCGGTGCGCTCTTCGAGACGTTGAATCAACTCGTAGCCATGTCCGGGTCCGTCGCTGAGTGCCGACAGCAGCGCAAATCGGGTGTCACCCCGGCGCATGCGGCCTCGACCACCGCGATGGCCGCCCGGACCGAACGATCCGCCGTGTCCACCATGTCCGCTGCCGACGTCGCGACCCGGACCCTTTTCTCGATGTGTATGACGCATGATGCGCCTCCTTCTTCCG
>JAYUSX010000128.1:0-5174 GCA_043755475.1 Actinomycetota bacterium | reverse complement strand
GGGCGTCATCAGGGGTGCCGAGGTGGGCGCCGACATGGCGAGTGCCGCTGGTGGGATCGTTCACGGGACCGCCAGACTATCCGGGCGGAACCAGCCGGTCAGGGGATAGGCTGGCGCTCAATGTCAGTTCTCTAGAGTTCGGGAGCCCTACCGTGAAGAAGGGTCGTCATCGCCGCTTCGAAGAAGCGCGCAAGCTCAAGCAAGCAGGCCCCAGTGCATTCGATCTGGGCTTCGGAGGCAATGGCCCCCGGGAGAGTACTCAAGACGACGAGTACGCAGCGCTTGCTGAAAAGTACGGCGTGTCCTTTGACGAGGACGACGATTCCGACGAATCCGACGATGAGTCCGCCGACGACTGACGTCACCCGCTGACACGCCCCACTGGTGGCGCGTCACCCCACCAGGAAGACCCGACCCCCAGGGAATCATGAGCATCGCTATTCGTAATGTCGCGCTCGTGGCGCACGTCGACCACGGCAAGACCACGCTCGTTGACGCGCTGTTGCGCGCGACCGGAACCTTCGCCGCCCACCAGGCGGTGGTCGACCGAGTCATGGACTCCAACGACCAAGAGCGCGAGCGAGGGATCACGATCCTCGCCAAGGCCGCCTCCATCACCTGGAAGGGCACCAAGATCAACCTGGTCGACACGCCCGGCCACGCCGACTTCGGCGGTGAGGTCGAGCGTGCGCTCACCATGGTCGACGGCGTGTTGCTGCTCGTCGATGCAGCCGAGGGTCCGCTGCCACAGACCCGTTACGTGCTGCAGAAGGCGCTCGCGAAGAACTTGCCGGCGATCGTGATCATCAACAAGGTCGACCGCCACGACGCCCGTCCCGACGAGGTGCTCGACGAGGTCTACCAGCTGTTCATCGACCTCGATGCCGGCGACGAGCACATCGACTTCGAGATCATCTCCGCGGTCGCTCGTGAAGGCAGGGCGATGCGGGGCATCGGCATGCCTGAGGCCGATGCCGACCTGTCCGCGCTGCTCGACACGATCCTCGAGGCCATCCCCGAGCCGGAGGGCGACGCCGACAAGCCGCTCCAGGCCATGGTCACCCAGCTCGACGCCAGCGAGTACCTCGGTCGTCTGGCCATCGGCCGAGTCGTCAACGGGGTCATGCGTCGTGGCGAGACTGTGGCGCTGCTCGAAGAGGAGTTCGCCGAGGGCCAGCCGCCGCTCAAACGTCGCCTCGCCCAGCTCATGGCGTTCGAAGGCGTCAGCCGCAACGAAGCAGATGAGCTTCGGGCAGGCGACCTGTTCGTCATGGCCGGCTTCCCCGAGGTCGAGATCGGCGACACCATCGCGTCCGTCGACGACCCGGTGGCTCTGCCCCGTCTGGTGGTCGACGAGCCGGTGCTGCGCATGACCTTCGGTGTGAACACCTCGCCGATGGCGGGCAGGGAGGGCAAGTACCTCACGAGCAGACACCTGGTCGATCGCCTGCGCAAGGAACTGCTCGGCAACGTGTCGATCAAGCTGTTCGAGACCGGCTCGCCCGATGTCATCGAAGTCGCCGGTCGCGGCGAACTCCAGCTGGCGGTCCTCATCGAGTCGATGCGCCGTGAGGGATACGAGCTCCAGGTCAGTCGACCGCAGGTGATCACCAAAGAAGTGAACGGCAAGCGGTTCGAGCCGCAAGAGCGCGGCGTGTGCGACGTGCCCGACGAGCACGTCGGTACCGTCACCCAAGAGCTCGCGCCTCGCAAGGGTCGGGTCACCGACCTGCGCCCTGGCGATGCCGGTCGCACCATCGTCACCTTCGAATGCCCCAGCCGTGGGTTGATCGGTTTCCGGTCGCTGCTCATGACTGCGACGCGCGGGACGGCGTTGCTGCACCAGCACCACCTCGGCTGGATGCCGTGGGCAGGCGACATGCCCGACAGCCGTGGCGGCGCGATGGTGAGCGACCGCATGGGTGTCACCACCGGCTATGCGATGGACAAGCTCCAACTCAGCGGTGGCTTCTTCGTGCATCCGGGCGAGCCCGTGTACGAGGGCATGGTCATCGGCGAGTGTGCGCGTGAGGACGAACTGGTCGTCAACTGCGTGCGCCCCAAGGAGAAGAACAACATCCGGACGCACAGCCACGACGATGCGGTGAAGCTGCCGGCGCCGAAGATCCACTCGTTGGAGACGGCGATCGAGTGGATCTCCGACGATGAGCTCGTCGAGGTCACGCCGAAGAGCATCCGCGTCCGCAAGCGCTACCTCGGCCTCGAGGAGCGCCGCAAGGCGAACAAGAAGGTACCGACCTCGGTGTGATCCGTCGGCGCGGCTGAGCCGCGCTTCCTCGCCGGCTTCTCACCGAGTCGCCGGCCAGGAGTCGCGAGTCAGCGACGGCGGACGGCCGGATGAGGGAGCGGTGTCCACTTCGGCCGGGTGAGCAACGGCAGGAGTTGGTCGTAGACCTCCCGTCCCACCATGCCGACGATCTCGTCGTGCAGGTACTCGTACACCGGCATCTTGCCGCCGGCCCGGTCGGACCCTGACTGATCCGACCCTGACTGATCCGACCCTGACTGATCTGAGCCGGCCACGAACGCCTCGTCGGTCTCGGTGCACCACCAGTGGAACTCGTCGCCACCTGGACCCCAATCACGGCGCTTCCACTCGCGCAGCGTGCTGGTGACGTGGCCTTGGTCGTCGGTGTGGTGGTCGAGGCGGAGCGGCAGTTGCCAGCACACGTTGGGCTTCCAGTCCATCGGCCGCTCGCCGGCCTCGAGCGCCGCACGATGCAGGGCGCACCCAGGTCCGCCCTCGAAGCCGGGGCGGTTCAGGAAGATGCACGCATCGTCGACGAGGCGGGTGACGGTGGCGCCGTCGTCGCCGGTGTCGAGGAATCCCTTCGTCTTGGCCTTCTTGGCGAACTGCCAATCCTTCGGCGTGAGTCGCACCACGGCGCGAACGACCGTCTGCACGTCGTCGTCGTCGACGAAGTGAGCGCCATAACTGCAGCATCCCTGCACCATCTCGGTGGCGTCAGCGTCGAGCACGCCCTTGCAGCCACTGCCGAAGATGCAACTCCATGTCGAGCGAAGGAAGGTCGCATCGATCATCCAGGTCCGCTTCTCGGTTCGGTCGTCGAAGCTGATCCACTCGTGGGTGTCGGTCGGCGCTGGGTTCGACGCTGGGTTCGACGCTGGGTTCGGCGCGGGGCTCGGCAAGGGGTTCGCCTGGTTCGAAGCAGGAAGTGGCACGTCAGCGAATGTAGAGCCTCTGTAGGCTCGTTGCTGCATGAGCACCCCCCTGTCGACACCCCGCAACGCCGACGAGCTGCGTGCGGCCTTCACCGGTTTCTTCGCCGACCGCGGTCACCAAGTGGTGCCGTCGGCAAGCCTGATCCCGCACGACCCCACCCTGCTGTTCACCGTGGCCGGCATGGTGCCCTTCAAGCCCTACTTCGTGGGCGACGAGACGCCGCCCTACAAGCGCGCCGTCACGTCGCAGAAGTGCGCTCGTGCTGGCGGCAAGCACAACGACCTCGACGACGTCGGTCGCACGTCGCGCCACCTGGTGTTCTTCGAGATGCTCGGCAACTTCAGCTTCGGCGACTACTTCAAGACCGACGCGATCCCGTGGGCCTGGGAGCTGGTCACGAACACCTTCGGCCTGGACGGCGATCGTCTGTGGGTCACGGTGCACGACAGCGACGACGATGCCGAGGCCATCTGGCACGAACAGGTCGGTGTGCCGATGTCGCGCATCCAGCGCCTCGGCGACAAGGACAACTTCTGGCAGATGGGCGAGACCGGTCCGTGTGGTCCGTGCAGCGAGATCCACTTCGACCGTGGCCCCGCCTTCGGTCCCGAAGGCGGCCCGCTGGCCGACACGGCCGGCGAGCGCTTCATGGAGCTCTACAACCTGGTGTTCATGCAGTACAACCAGGCTGGCGACGGCACGCGAACGCCGCTTCCCAAGCCGTCGATCGACACGGGTGCCGGCCTCGAGCGGATCCTGTGCGTGCTGCAAGACGTCGATGCGGTCTGGGAGACCGATCTGATGCGGCCGCTCATCGAGCAGGCGTGCAGCCTGACGGGCAAGTCGTACACGTCCGGCGACTACGACGACCGCGAGAGTTTCGCGATGCGCGTGCTCGCCGAGCACGCTCGCAGCAGCACCATGCTGGTGGCAGACGGCGTGTTCCCGAGCAACGAGAACCGCGGCTACGTGCTGCGACGGATCATCCGCCGTGCGGTTCGGTACGCGTACCTGCTCGGTACCGACAAGCTCGTCATGCCGACGCTCGTCGAGACCGCGATCGACGTGATGGGCAACGCATACCCCGATGTGGCCCGTCAGCGCGACTTCATCGTCAGCGTGCTCACCCGTGAAGAGGAGCGGTTCCGGCAGACGCTGAAGACGGGACTCGCGATCCTGGAGGACGAACTGGTGACCAACCCGACCACGCTGCCGGGTACCACCGCGTTCACGCTGCACGACACGTACGGCTTCCCGCTCGAGCTCACCGAGGAGATCGCGGCCGAGAGGGGGGTCACCGTCGACGGCGTCGGATTCGACAACGAGATGCGCGGCCAGCGCGAACGCGCCAAGGCGGCGCGCAAGGGCGCCGCGGTGGGCGACGATCGGATGAACGCGTACCGCGAGGTGGTCGAGCGATTCGGCATCACCGAGTTCGTCGGGTACACCGACGACACCGCGGTGGCGCACGTGCTGGCCGTCTTGCCCGGCGCCGACGACGGCACCGTCGAGGTGTTCCTCGATCGGAGCCCGTTCTACGCCGAGAGCGGCGGCCAGGTGGGCGACACCGGCACCATCGCCGCCGACACCGGCATCGCCGAGGTGATCGACACCACGTTCGCGCTCCCGGGCCTGCGCCGCCACGTGGTCAAGGTGCTGAGCGGCGAGATGGTGAGCGGTGCGTCAGCGACGGTCACCATCGATGTCGAACGACGCGACGCCACCCGCCGCAATCACACCGGCACCCATCTGCTGCACCACGCGCTGCGCATGGTGCTCGGCGAGCATGTGAAGCAGGCAGGTTCGTTGGTCGGCCCCGACCGTCTGCGCTTCGACTTCAGCCATTACGCGCCGGTCTCCGATGACGAGGTCGCCCGCATCGAAGCGATCGTGAACGCCGAGACGTTGGCGAACGCGCCGGCTCGCGCGTACGAGACCACCACGGACGAGGCGTTGGCGATGGGTGCCA
>JAYUSX010000127.1:0-5178 GCA_043755475.1 Actinomycetota bacterium | reverse complement strand
ACTTCCGACACACCTTCACCATCTCCAGCGCAACACCCGGCACCAACCCCATCACCGACCTTGTCCTACGCATCCGCCGCGACGACGGCGCCGTCATCCACCTCGACGGCGTCGAACTCGCCCGCACCAACATGCCCACCGGCACCATCACCAACACCACCCGCGCACTGTCGAGCATCAACGACGCCGCCGAAACCACCGTGCACACGATCACCATCCCGACCAACCGCACCATCACACCCGGCACCCACGTCCTCGCCGTCGAAGTGCACCAATACCAACCCAGCAGCAGCGACCTCAGCTTCGACCTCTCACTCACCGGCCAACAGGTGCGCTGACCCGGTCAGCGCAACGAGCGCAGACCCCGGGCGCGCCACAACGAGATCACCACACACGCGAGGCCGAGCGCACCGAAGGTGCTCAAGGCTTCCTGCGCGCCGATCGCCGACGCGAGCAGGGCCGACAACAATCCGCCGAGCGGCAACAGACCGGCGCTCACCAGAGTCGTCAGGGCCATCACCCGACCCATTCGGTCGCGAGGTGTGAGCTCTTGGATCAGCGCCTGGTTGAGGTTCATGTAGAAGCCCCCGGTGAGGCCCCAACACAACAGCAGCACCTCGAGCGAGCCGAACGATGTCGCGAGGCCCTGGATCACCTGGTCGCTCGTGCCGACGACCATCGAGCACATGAACACCAGGCCGCGGCGCCGGATCCGAGATCGGTAGCGCATCAGCAACAGCGAGGTCGTCACCATGCCGAGCCCCAGAAAGGCGAACAGGCGTGCCGCTTCCGCCGCATCCTTGCCGAACTCGTCGCGGGCGATGCGCGGCAACAACGTGAACGCGCTCCCGCCCATCAGCCCACCACCGACCGACAACAGGATGAACAAGGCCCGCAGCACGTCGTGGCGCCACACGAAACGCAACGCCTCGGCGATCTCCACCCGCAGCAGGCGCCGGTCGGCAACGTGGGCGTGCGGCGGTGGATGGATGCGGGTGGCGGCGAGCAGCCCGAAAAGGAAGCACGTGGCCTGAACGGCGAATGCCCATCCCACCCCGTGGGCCTTGATCACACCGCCCACCAGCAGCGGGCCGACGATCATGGCGACATTGGCGCCGATCGTCATCAGCACCACCGCCTGCATGACCCGCTCGGTGCCGACGAGCGATGGCACCAGCGACGAGCGGACGGGCATCGCGAATGCGATGACGGCGCCGAATGCCGCGGCCAGCACGACAGCCGACCCGAGCCCGATCACGCCGGTCCACACCAACATGGCACCGACGCTGACCACCAGGGTGCCGGCGGTCTGGGTGACCAACATCATCCGCCGGCGATCGTGGCGATCCGCCAACGCTCCGGCCGTCAGCACCAGGGCACACACGGGTGCGCCCAGAGCGAACACGATCAGACCACTTGCCCAGGTCGGCGAACCGAGTGTGTCCTCGACCAGCCACAAGAAGGTGAACCGATCGGCCGACACGATCAACGCCAACGACACGGCGTTGGCCCACAGGAACCAGAATCCCGTGCCGGACAGCGACGTCGACGAGCCGGCTGGCGCGGCCGTCAACGGGTGCTTCATGGGCAAGCACGGTACGAGACCGGCTTCGGACGTGACGAGGCGGGGCTTCGCTGCGCACCGGCGGCCGACGCCGACCGGTCGAGTGCTCGATCAGGCCGAACGAAGTGCGTTCCCGCCTGGTCCCCCACTCTGGACCGGGGTATCGCCGGCGATCGTCGGATTCGGGACGTCGTCGACGGTGCTCGATCCGCCAGCGAGCAGGGACGTGCCGGCGGTGAGCGGTGTGACTGCCGCCATCGACTCGGCCCCGCCTGGGCGACGCAACAAGGTGCGGATCGCCTTCGACAGCACCTGCTCGACGGTGGCCACCAGGATCACCAGATCGAGGTTCAACGACCAGTTGTCGACGTAGAAGAGATCGAGACGACGGTACGCCCCGAAGTGCGGGTTGTCGCGGGCTTCCACCTGCCAGAGCCCGGTGATGCCCGGCGGCATCTGCAACCGGTCGAGCAGTCGGTCGTCGAACTGGGCGACCTCGGCCGGCAATGCCGGCCGCGGACCGACGATGCTCATGTCGCCGCGGAGCACGTTGAACAACTGGGGCAGCTCGTCGAGCGAGGTCGCACGAATGAAGCGACCGATCTTGGTGACTCGTGGGTCGCTGTCCAACTTGAACAGCGGCCCGTGGCGCTCGTTGCCGGCTTCGGCCTGCAACGCGGCCAACCGGGCCTCGGCGTCGACCACCATCGAGCGGAACTTGAGCATGTGGAACAGCTCACCGTTCAACCCGACTCGCTCCTGGCGGAACAGGACGGAGCCACCATCGGTGATCTTGATCCCGAGCGCGATCACCGCCATCGGGATCGAGGCGAAGACCAGGGTGAACATCGCCAGTACGACGTCGATCCACCTCTTCACCAGCAGCTGCGGGCTGCCCGAATCGGCCGGTTCGAGGTAATACATCGACTGGTACGCCACCGGGGTGGCCCGCAAGCGGCGATGACTCATCCCATGCAGGCCGTTGGAGACCTGGATGTGGATGCCCTCGTCCTCGAGGACCTGGATCAAGGGCGTCAACTCGCGTGCCGGCAGGGCGCCCATGACGGCGATCACACCGCGAATGTCGTGACGGTGCAACAACTCGACCACGTCGTCGGTGCTGCCCAAGTGCAGCGACGACAGACCGTGCACCGCGGCCAGCGTCGGGTCGCCGACCACGCCGCGAACTCGGAACCCTGCCTCGGGATGCTCGCGTAGCATGGCCACGAGATCGAGCGCATCGGCGTTCACGCCGATCACGATCACGTCACGAAGGTGATGTCCAGATGCCCGTGCCGCCGACAACCACGCCCGATAGCCGCCGCGGAGCCACAACAGCAACACGACCAGCACGAGCGGGCCGGCGATCAACCAGCGAGTCTGGATCTCGACACTCATCGCGGCGAGGAGCACCGCTTGCACGATCCCGAGCACGACGGACACACCGACGATGCGACGGATCTCCTCGGTGCGGCTGGAGGCGACCCGTGCGAGATAGAGGCCCTGGAACTGGAACAGGGCGAGGCCGCTCGCGACGAGGACGACCTCGGTGACGAGCCACTTCCACACCTCCATGCCGGCGGTGTACTTCCAGATTTGCGCGGGCATCCACGCGATGACGAGGGCGATGCTGTCGAGCACCACCAGCCGCCGCCGGAGATTACGCACTTCGAGTTTCTTGTTGCGGTGGTGAATCACGATGCCACTCGCTATCTGATGTTGATTGGGGGGGGTGAAGCGATCTTAGAACGGGGGTGTTTCTCACGTCAGGCACTGGGGTTGACGGTTCGATGACGATGTGGGTGGTTTTCTTGACACCTCCTTGACGATCTCCCGCGACGTGGTCGGGCGGTCTCTGAGGGCGTGTTTCGCCCGGGAGAATGCCGTGATTCGTACACACCCAACCTCGCCGGGCGGCCACCGCAGCCCAGGACCGCCCAGGACCGAGCCCAGAACCGAGCCCAGAACCGAGCCCAGAACCGGGCCCAGAACCGAGCCTGGACAGGGCTCAGGGCGAGACGAACGCGAGCAGTTCGTCGAGCCGAGCGATGCGTTCGAAGTCCGCATCGGGGTGGTCGCCGTACGGGTCGAGGAGCACCGCGTGGAGCCCGGCTGACCGGGCACCGTCGACATCCATCGTGACCGAGTCGCCCACGTAGGCGATGCGTTCTCGAGCGATGCCGGGGAAGTGCACGAGTGCCGGCTCGAAGATCCGCGGATCGGGCTTGGCGACGCCCACCACATGGCTGTCGATCACCACCCGAACGCTGGTGCCCGCGCCGGCGCCCACCTGGCACACGCCGCTGCGACGCAGCGTCTCTTCGATCTGGCCGCTCGCGTTCGACACGATGCCCATCGGCAGGCCGATCGCTGACAGGTCGCGCAGCACCTCGACGCTCTCGGGGACCGGCCACCGCCACAGGTGTGGGTTCCGGGTGCGTTCGAGCACTGCCGCAGCGATCTCGAGATCATCATCGGGGACGCCCAACGCGCGGACGTAGGCCCCGTTGTATTCGTCCCAGACGGTCTCGCCGGTGCCGGCCCAACTCTTCGCCGCCATGGCCGCGTAGTGGGCCCGACGGTGGGCGCTCACGGACGGATCGCCGCCGTAGTACGCGAGCAGCGGTCCGAGCACACCGGGATCGGGCAGCACCAGGATCCCGCCCGCGTCGAACAGAATTGCGTCGAATCGGGGCACGGCTCCTACCCTTGCAGATCGATGCGCAGCCCCCGTGACTTCTTCAAGCCGCTCGCCGTCGGTGCCCCCGAACCCGTGCGCGAGATCCCCTTCCGACCCAGTCGGGTGATCCACTTCTTCCCCCCGCAGAACGCGAAGCTGGTGTCGAAGTTGCCGGAGATCATCCCCACGGTCGACATCTTGCTGGGCAACCTCGAGGACGCGATCCCGATGGCAGACAAGGAAGCCGCCCGCGCAGGGCTGGTCGACGTCGCCCGCACCGTCGACATGGGCACCACGCAGTTGTGGACCCGGGTGAACAGCCTCGACTCGCCGTGGGGTCTCGACGACCTCACGACGCTGGTGACCGAGGTGGGCGACAAGCTCGACGTCGTGATGATCCCCAAGGTCGAGGGCCCCGAGGACATCCACTACGTCGACCGCCTGCTCGCCCAGCTGGAGGCCAAGGCCAAGCTGCAGCGGCCGATCCTCGTGCACGCGATCCTCGAGACCGCTCGAGGCGTGGCCAACATCGAGGAGATCTGCGCCGCCTCGCCGCGCATGCAGGGCCTCTCGCTCGGCCCCGCCGACCTGGCCGCGAACCGGCGGATGAAGACCACACGAGTCGGCGGTGGGCATCCCGACTACGTCGTTCGCGTCGACCCGCCGGCTGGCGACGACGGCCCGCAGTACACCGCGCCGCGTGCGACGTTCCAGCAGGACCTGTGGCACTACACGATCGCCCGCATGGTCGACGCGTGCGTCACCTTCGGCCTGTTGCCGTTCTACGGCCCGTTCGGCGACATCAAGGACACCGTCGCCTGCGAGGACCAGTTCCGTAACGCCTACCTGCTCGGTTGCGTGGGCGCCTGGAGCCTGCACCCGGTGCAGGTGGAGATCGCCAAGCGCGTGTTCAGCCCGCGGCCGGCCGATGTGC